>JAYUQN010000626.1:0-3442 GCA_043756725.1 Saprospiraceae bacterium | reverse complement strand
TATTCCCATCTTCTTCATCCCATATTGTACCTATTAATTCAAACCCATTTTTCTTTAAAATTTTAGTAGAATAATTTTCTTCGGGCAAAGTGTGGGCGGTGATTTTAAGCGTTGCGTCTGTTTCCAAAGTTAAAATTACTAATTGTTGGCACATTTCAGTAGCAATGCCTTGATTTTGAAATCGTGGAAAAGTTCCATAAGCAATTTCAACTTTACCTTCGTGTGGATTTTTTTTAAAAACAGCGCAAGCACCCACCAATTGACCGTTTTTTTCAGCATAATAGCCAATCCACGGTGGATTGTAACCGATTTTATTGAAAAATTCGATGCTCATAAGCAAGCTATCTTGACAATCGGGGTGGTCTTTAAATTCGGCATTTTCTTCTATGGTTTGCTTGACTGGTAAGAGTTTCATTTTGATTAAAATTTTTAAGTGAAAATGACTCAAATACTGTCCGAGGGGACTCCTACGGAGAGGGGGGTATTTTTTTCAAAATCTCGCATCAAATTTACTAAAACTTGCACACTTTCCAAAGGCATGGCATTATAAAGAGACGCTCTAAAACCGCCCACGGTTGGAAAACCTTTGATGCCCACCACATTATTTTTTTCAGCAAAATCTAAAAAAGCAGTTTCAATGCCCCCGTTTTTAGCTTTGAAACAGACATTCATCACCGACCTATCTTCCTCGACAACGCTGCCTGTAAAAAGCGGGTTTCTATCAATTTCACTGTATAAAAGAGCCGCTTTTTGAGTGTTGCGCTTTTGCATTTCAAGCAAACCGCCTTGTGCCTTTGTCCAACGCAAAGTAAGCATAGACACATAAATAGGGAAAGTAGCACACGTGTGATAAAGCGATTGGGTTGAAACGTGCGTTTTATAGTCAAAAATAGTCGGAATTAGGCGTTTTACTTTCCGTTCCAACATATCTTTTCGGATGATAACGCAGGTGACGCCCGCCAAGCCAAAGTTTTTTTGAGCCGATGCGAATAGGGCGCCGAATCTGTCAAGCGGCAATGGTTTTGATAAAAAATCGGAGGTCATATCAGCTACCAAAGGGGCATTTACTGAGGGGTAGTTGTGGTATTGTGTGCCATCAATCGTTTCATTTGACACCACATGAAGGTATTGTGTCCCTTTTGGCAATGTCCAATCCTTCCCCATTTTATCGGGATGTGCTATTGGAATTCTATCATAATTTGTTTCTTTTGAAGACGCTAAAACGTTGACTTTGCAGAGTTGAGAAGCCGCTTTTATGGCTTTTGTTGCCCAATAACCTGTATCCACAATCGCTATGCTTTGTCTTGGATTCACCAAATTCATGGGCGCAATGGCTAATTGAGAGGACGCACCGCCGGGTACCCAAATCACGTCAAAATCGTCTTTTATGCCGTACAATTCTTTCACCAAAGCCGTTGCTTCTTCAATAATAGCTAAAAACGAGGGCGCACGGTGGCTTATTTCAGCAATAGACAGGCCTAAATGGTTGAAATCTATTAAACTGCTGGCTGCTTCCTCTAATACTGAGGGGGGTATGACAGCGGGACCGGGGCTGAAATTATGTTTTTTCATAGAATATAATTTCATTTATGTTAATTAAATATCGTTTTTGAATAAATATTCGGATTTTCCTATCATTTTACATAAAAAAGAGGAAAAACACTGAGGAGGTATTTAGTCACGTTACTTACAAAAGTATAAATTTTTAAGTTAAAAAATAATTAAGAAAATAAAATATACATACCTTCGGGCATAAGTTATTTCCAAATTTTTAAAATAAAAGCAATGAAAGCCATCCTCTGCAAAACCTACGGAACACCCGATACTTTAACTTATGAAACCATCGAATCACCCGTCTTGGAAGCAGGAAAGCTACTCATTCAAGTCATGGCTTGTGGCGTCACGTTTCCCGATACCTTAATTATTCAAAATTTGTATCAATTCAAACCTGCATTGCCTTTTTCACCCGGGGGCGAAGTGTCAGGCGTGGTGAAAGCGGTGGGTGAAGGCGTTAAAAATTTCAAAGTTGGCGATAGAGTCTTTGCCCTCGCGGGTTGGGGCGGCTATGCCGAAGAATTGTTGATGGATGCCAAACGTTGTTTCCCCATCTTGCCCAATATGGATTTTGTCACGGCTGCTTCGGTGATGTACAATTATGGTACGTCTTATCATGCTTTAAAAGATCGGGCGGTTTTGAAAGCGGGTGAAACTTTACTCGTCATGGGTGCAGCAGGTGGCGTAGGTTTAGCGGCTGTTGAGTTGGGTAAATTGATGGGCGCAAAAGTGATAGCGGCTGCTTCTTCTGATGAAAAACTGGCGGTCTGCCTTGAAAAAGGCGCGGATTTCACCATCAATTACACAACGGATAACTTGCGGGAAAAAATTAATGACTATACTGAGGGGGTCGGTGTGGATGTTATTTACGACCCCATCGGCGGTTCTTTTGCTGAAACCGCTATTCGATCCATGGCTTGGAATGGTCGCTATTTGGTTATCGGTTTTGCGACGGGTGAAATACCTAAACTACCTGCCAATTTGCCTTTGTTGAAAGGCTGCTCCATCGTAGGCGTTTTTTGGGGACGTTTTTCAGAAAAAGAACCCGCTAAAAATTTCAAAAACATTCAAGAAATCGCTGGTTTTTTAACGAAAGGTGCTATAAAACCGTATATTTTCAAAGAGTATCCTTTGTCTGAAACGCCGCAAGCCTTGTGGGATTTGATGAATCGAAAAGTAATTGGCAAAGCGGTTGTCGTTACGGATAGCTACGTAGCTTCGGCTTCAGTCGAACCCGTAGCTTCGGTTTTAACCGAACCCGTCTTATCGGCTTCAGCCGATGTCGATACTAAAAACACATTCCACTACAACGAAAAAGGCTGCCTAAGCGTCAAAAACGTAGCAACCCTCAAAAATTTCATCGGTAAAACCATTGGCACAACCGATTGGCTCGAAATATCACAAGACATTATCAACAAATTTGCCGACGCCACAATTGACCATCAATGGATTCACATTGATGTTGAGCGCGCCAAAGCTGAATCCCCTTTCGGGCGCACCGTTGCTCACGGCTTACTGTCGCTTTCACTCCTACCCTATTTCAGCTATCAATTATTGAAAATTGAGTCCGCCAAATTGCTCGTCAATTATGGTTATAACAAGGTACGGTTTATTACACCCGTTTTATCGGGTCATAAAATACGGGCTAAAATGGTATTGAAAGCCATTGAAAGCGATGCCAAAGGGCATAGGTTTTTCAGCGATATTATAATTGAAATTCAAGGTTTAGATAAACCTGCTTGCGTGGTGGAGTCTATTGGTTTGGTTATAGAATGATTTTTTTAACTTTTTTAACTTGAATTAGGATTTTTAGGATTAAAAGGATTTAATAGGATTCACACACGATTTTGACAGGGCGTTTTCAAAATCGTGTGTGAATCCTATTAAA
>JAYUQN010000625.1:0-3444 GCA_043756725.1 Saprospiraceae bacterium | reverse complement strand
GAAACGCCAATTTTTCACCCCTTGCCACGCGTATTTGTTGCTCAACAAGGTCTAAACCTGTTATCAATTCTGATACGGGGTGTTCCACTTGCAAGCGGGTATTCATTTCAAGAAAATAATAGTTGAGCTGGTCATCCACCAAAAATTCAACCGTTCCTGCGCCTGAATAATGGCAGGCTTGCGCCACTTTCACCGCATCTTCGCCCATGCGTGTGCGGATTTCGGGCGTCAAACAGCTTGACGGAGCTTCTTCCACCAATTTTTGATGGCGGCGTTGAATGCTGCATTCCCGTTCAAAAAGGTAAACCGTATTGCCATGATTGTCTGCTAAAACTTGAATTTCGATATGGCGAGGACTGCCGACATATTTTTCAATAAAAACAGCACCGTCTCCAAACGCACTGATAGCTTCGCTGACTGCCCGCTGCATTTGCTCCTCAAATTCCGCTTCATTTTCAACAATTCGCATCCCTTTACCCCCACCGCCTGCCGAGGCTTTTATCAAAATTGGATAGCCTATTTGCTGTGAAATTGTTTTAGCTTCGGCTATGTCTGAAATAGCCCCCTCCGTGCCCGGCACCATCGGGATATTGTACTTTTTTACGGCTTCTTTTGCACCCAATTTCGACCCCATCATTTCAATAGAATGTGGCGAAGGTCCGATAAAAATCATCCCTGCTTCTTGTACAGCCCTTGAAAAAGCCGCATTTTCACTCAAAAAACCATAACCCGGGTGGATACCGTCCACACCCAATTTCAAGGCTTCTTCAATGATTTTAGACCCTAAAAGATAGGACTGATTGGAAGGTGGCGCACCCAACAATATGGCTTCATCTGCAAAACGCACATGCGGGCTATTTCTATCCGCTTCCGAATAGACGGCAACTGTTTTGATGCCCATTTTTCGGGCAGTTTGCATGACACGTAAGGCGATTTCACCTCTGTTGGCAACGAGTATTTTTTTCATTCGTCGTTTGATATTTAGCCACGAAGGTAATTTAAAATAAGTGAATTCATAGAGGACTGCCTTTTGAGTGTAGGGTTTTCTTATAAAAAATTCACGGTGCAGCGCACCGCAATATTTGTAGGGAATCGGTGAAAAAACATTCCTAAAGGTGCATAGCACCGAAATATTGGTTAATATTTCGATGCTATGCACCTTTAAAACAAGGGTAAATCTAAATTCTACAAATATTTCGGTGCTACGTACCTTTAGGAACGTGGGTAAATCTAAATTCTTAAACTGATTCCCTACAAATATTTGGGTGCGCTGCACCTGTGAATTTTTTATAAGAAAACCCTACTTTTGAGTGTGTATAACAAATTTGCATTCCATCAATGAACAATGGGTTAAAACCCATTGGAATTATAGTATCCAATGGGTTTTAACCCATTGTCTAGGTAAAGTTGTTATACACCCCTTTTTTTTGAACGTCCTACCCCTCAGTCGAAAGCCGTTGAAAACGCTTGGTTTTCAACGGCTTTCGACTTATAAATTTGTAAATTCTAAGGCAACAAATCATTTACAGAAATTTGAAAATCAGGTAAAACAGGAGATGCCGAACAAATCGTTTTACCATAACAAATTTTCACATCATCTAAAGAAGTATAAACTTCGACTTTCTTCAATTTTGGATAAATAATCCACAATACTTCTACGCCATTTTCAAAATATTCAATCATTTTATCACCGACATCATTTATTTGGTCGTTTTTTGAAATGAGCTCCATGACAAAAGGGCAAACGGTTGGCTCACCATTTGAAGACTCTTCCACTTGTTCGGGGGTCATATAGACAATATCAGCTCTGCGGGTTCGATTGTGCGAGGTTATGTACATATCAACTTCATTGATAAGTTCACCTCCTTTAGAATAAGCATTCGTTTTAGTAAAAAGGCGCATGAGCCTTTGTAAGATTTTAGTTTGGTCTCGGTTCATCGTTTTCTCTTTTTTTTCAATAATACCGTTGTTCCATTCGTATTTGAATGGGTCATCTCGGTTTGTGTATTTCTCTAAAAACGTCTCTAATTTTATGTGACGCTTTGTCTTTTTCACTTCCTTTGATGGCATATTCTGCTCAATTGTTGCTGCACTCATTGTTCTTATTTTTTACAAAACTAAAAGTATTTTTGCAAATACACAAATATATTTCACCACTTCCGTCGCCCCAACGCAAAGCCTGTCAAAACCAAAAACAAGGCAATAACTGAAAAATAATAAACCAAATCTGCTGTATCCACAACGCCTCGTGAAATAGAACGGTAGTGAAAATCTGCTCCAAACATCTGCACTATATCGTCACCATGACCTATTAAAAACGGCAAACGGCTGATAAAATCAAAGCCCCAATGCACAAAAAAGCATAGAAAAGCCGCTAAAAGAAAGGAAATTATTTGATTATTCGTCAGCGACGATGCAAATACACCGATTGCCGCAAACACGCCACCTAACAACAGCAAACCGATATAACTGCCCGCAATCGCTCCACTATCCAAATTGCCTTTGGTAGAACCCAGTTGATACATCGTCATGTAATAAATCAACGTAGGCAACAAAGCGAAGGCAATTAAAAGCACACACGCCAAGTATTTTCCCACAATGATTTCCCAATCATTTAAGGGTTTTGTGGTCAAAAATTCGATGGTTCCTGACTGTTGTTCCTCTGAAAATGTGCGCATCGTCACTGCAGGAATGAGGAAGGTGAAAATCATGGGCGCAAGGTCGAACAGTTGATCCAGCGTTGCAAAATTTTGATTTAAAAGGCTCGTATCGGGAAAAATCCAGAGGAGTAAACCCGTCAAAATTAAGAAAACGGCTATGACGATATAGCCTATCAGCGATGAAAAAAAGGAATTTATTTCTTTTTTGAAAATGCTAATCATAAGTCATTAATGATGAATTATGAATGATAAATGATGAATTTTAGGATTGTTGAAGCTATCAAATTATAAAAATAAAACTTTCAAAAGCATCTGCGACTTACAGGTTAAAAAGCCCCTTTAGGGCAGGGTTGATTGTTTCTATTTTAGCACTCGAAAAAGCCCAAGCCCCCCGACCCCCAGAGGGGGAGTACATCCCAAGTAAGTCAGAATTAAGTACTTTTTCAAAGAAAGTGTACAAAACTCTAAGCTACTTGGGATGTACTCCCCCTCTGGGGGTCGGGGGGGGCTTGGGCTTTTTCGAGTGCTAAAATAGAAACAATCAACCCTGTCCTAAAGGGGCTTTTTAATCTGTAAGTCACACAATATAAAATTCAAGATAATTCATTCATTATTTTAAAAAAACAGGATTTCTATCATTATATATAAGGAGGCATTTAAATAATTTTTCAGGTACTTCCTTAGGTTTTAAGTCATTGACGGTAGTTAAAAGGTCTTTATCATCACTTATCCAGTTTTTCAGATTGAAAAGCGTGAAATCTTGCATTTCACCCGTTTCAAATTT
>JAYUQN010000624.1:0-3447 GCA_043756725.1 Saprospiraceae bacterium | reverse complement strand
CCGAGAAGCATTAATTTACAACGTTTTCGGCGAATAAATTCGCCGCTACAACAACCATTTTTAACCTTTTTTTTAAAAATTATTTTTAAACTTAATCTGTATTAGTATGAAAAAGTATCTATTTACCCTCACGCTGTTCTTAGCCACACTAAGTTTTACGATGGCTCAAAGAACGCTCACAGGCACTATCTCCAACAGCAAAAGCGAACCGCTTGTAGGAGCCAGTGTTGTTGAAAAAGGCACCACCAATGGCGCTATCACGGATGCCGATGGCAAATATGCCCTCCAAGTGTCTAAAAATGCCACAACTTTAACGGTTAGTTATGTGGGGCATAACACACAGGCGTTAACTATCGGCTCCTCTAATGTACTCAACATCACGATGGCTGAAGATGCCACTGTTTTAGAGGAATTTGTCACAACCGCTCTGAACATCACCCGCGCTAAAAAGTCTTTGGGCTATACAGTTCAAGAACTGAAAGGTGAAAACCTGACCCTTGCGCGCGATGGCAATGTCGCCAATGCTTTAGCGGGTAAAATAGCAGGTGTGCAAGTTTTAGGGCAATCGGGCGCAAAATTTGGGACGCCCAATATCCGTATTCGAGGCGTCAACACATTAACGGGCAACGACCCTTTATATGTGGTGGATGGAACGCCAACCGATATCAATCAAGTGAATATGGACGATGTGGACAATCTGTCTGTGCTAAAAGGACCCGCAGCCACGGCTTTGTATGGCAACCGAGCGGCTTCGGGCGTTGTGATTATCACGACTAAAAAAGCGAAACGGGGCGAAAGTGGTTTCACCATAAACCACAGCACAACCTACGATGTGGTAGGCACTTTGCCCGATTATCAGAACGAATATGGCGGTGGCTACTCCCAAGAATGGGAAACTTTTGCTTTCAATCCTGCTGTTCATCCAGCAAATTGGAAGTCCTTTGAGGGGCAAAAAATATTGTTTTATGCGGCTGATGAAAGTTGGGGTCCTAAAATAGATGGCTCTCCGCATCGCTCTGCTTATTCATGGCAGCCGGGGCCCGAATTTGGGCAATTGACCCCTTTTTCAGCGAACCCAGACAATGTCCGCAACTTTTTTAATAACCCTTTGAGTCAAAATACCAATATTGCTTTCACAAAAGGCATGGACAATTTTGCTACCCGTATTTCTTATACGCATATTGAAACCAATGGTATTATTCCCAACAGCAAGCAAGGGAGAGATTTTATCAGCACTAAAAATACGGTGAATATTTCAAAAAACTTTTCAGTTAATCTGAACTTGAATTATACCAATACCCGCAATAAAAATCGCCCTGCGGACGATTATGGCTCCTCAGGAGGTACCTTAAATGGCTATAATCAAACAATAGGGTCTTTCAATCAATGGTTTCAACGCCAATTGAATATAGAAGATTTGAAAAACTATAAAAACCCAGACGGGTCTTATAGAACTTGGAACATCGAAGACCCAACCAACGCACACGCCAAATATTGGGATAGCCCTTACACACAGATATATGATAACAATACTGGCTCCTCACAAGAACGCCTCTTCGGAGATTTTGGCTTGACCTATCAGTTTACAGACCATCTAAAAGCGTCTGTCATTGCACGGCGTGACCTCGATAGCTATAATGCAGAAGGCAGAGTGGTTGCGGGTACGCTCAATGCAGGGGGGAAAGGCGCGTTTGCAAATTATACCGCCACTCAAAAAGAAAACAATTATGAAGCTTTAGTGAGTTTTGACCAAACCTTTAACAAGGTATCGGTCACCTTAAATGGCGGTGGAAACATGCGTTCCAATTCCACTAAAGACTATTATCAAGAAACGGTTGGGGGGTTGACAACGCCCGGGTTTTACAATATTGCGGCTTCAAAAGATAGACCTACTGTTACCAATGGGCTTTTTCAAAGGAAAGTCAACAGTCTCTATGCCAATGCCAGTTTGGGTTATGGCGGTTTTATTTATTTAGACGCTTCGGCGCGCAACGATTGGTCTTCTACTTTGCCTAAGGCAAACAACTCTTATTTTTATCCCTCAGTATCTATGAGTTTAGTATTCTCTGAACTTATGGGTAAAAACAGCTTTTTGTCTTTCGGTAAAATTAGGGCAGGCTATGCCAAAGTCGGAACAGATGTGGGTCCTTATCGCACGTCAAGAATTTTCACATCGGGCAAGCCTTATGGCGATGCGCCCACACAAGGGTTGCCGTTTCAGTTATCCAATGAAGATCTCAAACCCGGCTTGTCTTCTTCTTATGAAGGCGGCATTGATTTGAAATTTTTTAACAACAGAATAGGTCTCGAATTTACAGCCTATCAAAACGATAACAAAGACCAAATTATTCCTATCCCTGTTTCATCTACCAGTGGATACCGAACCGCTTTGATAAATGCCGGTAATATTCAAACTCAAGGACTTGAATTGCATCTCAATGTCGTACCTGTTAAAACAACAAATTTCAATTGGAATTTTGACATCAACGTTGACCGCAGTAGGTCAAAAGTCATAAAACTGGTAGAAGGCTTGACCAATTATCAATTGGGAGAAACTTGGCGGGGTTTGACTATCAATGCCCGAGAAGGAGAAGATTGGGGCTTGTTTGAGGGGCGTAAAATACAAATTAATGAAGCAACAGGTCAGCGTGTTGTAGATGAGCACGGTCAGTATGTTTTTGACATAAACAAACCTTTGGGTTCTGTTTTACCTAAATTTAAAGGCGGTATGATCAATTCTCTTAGTTGGAAAGACTTGGTTTTGCGCTTTAATGTAGACTTTATCGTAGGCGGTAAATTCTTCTCCGTCACTCGTATGTTCAATGCGTATGCAGGTCTGGCAGCTATTACAGCGGGAAATAATGAACTGGGCAAACCCAGACGCGACCCTGTGGCAAACGGTGGCGGCATCCTCCTCGAAGGTGTAACGGCTGATGGCAAACCTAATACAACCCGTGTTGAAGCGCAATCATTTTATGAAGATGCTTCATTCGCCCTACACGATTATTGGATTTATGACCAAACCTTTGTAAAACTTCGTGAAGTGGCTTTGGGCTACAATATACCATCCCGCCTCTTGGGTAGAAGCCCTTTCAAAACCCTCTACATTGGGGCAATGGTGCGCAATCCCTGGCTGATTTATGGGGCAGCGGGCAAAGGCATTGACGTGTCAGAAGCAGAATCTTATTGGACGGAGGGAGGGCAATTACCACCTGTAAGGTCTTTCGGTTTGAATGTGAAATTGGGGTTTTAAGCTAATGCTAAATCTGCGCCGCACCCCCCCTCAGTATTTTACCTATTTTTTCATTAAAAAAACAATTTTAAAAGATGAAAATTCTATCAAATATAATAAAATCAAGCCTTCTTATCGCCCTTTTAATGACAAGTGCCTGCGATAAATTGACAGACTTCGGCGATATTAATATCAGCCCAAACAGCCCTGCACAA
>JAYUQN010000623.1:0-3452 GCA_043756725.1 Saprospiraceae bacterium | reverse complement strand
ATTTGAACATGGTAACATTAACAGATTTACTGCCTAATATTCATCAATTGACCTTTCTTGATAAGGTACGACTAATTCGCATCTTAGCAGAAGACATTGAAGTGCCAAAAAATCAAGAACAAACTTACTTTGAACCTTATAAAACTTACTATGTCCATACGCCTCAATTCGAGGAAGGTGCTGCTGCTATACTCATGCAAGCACTAAGTGAAGCATCTAAAGAAAACTAAACAATCATGCGATATTCTTATTCTAAAACTCATCCAAATCAAACTGAATTAGATAGCCTGCCTCGCTTACCCCTTAAACTCATTTTGAACAATACATCTATTGAAGTTTTTGGTCTTGTTGATAGCGGTGCAACTATTAATGTGTTACCCTTTTCAATTGGACAACAATTGGGTGCAACGTGGGATTCACAAAAAGCGATAATCCGCCTTGCTGGAAATATGGCTAATTCATTGGCTCAACCTATTGTCGTCAAAGCTGAAGTTGGTAAATTTCTACCTGTTAATCTCGCTTTTGCATGGGTTTCACATGATAACGTTTCTGTAATTTTGGGTCAAACCAATTTTTTCAATGAATTTGAAATTTGTTTTTTCAGAAACAGTTTTGAGTATGATGTTAAACCCAAAAGATAATTATCTAATTTTATACCCCTCAGTATTTCCATCATTTTAAACTAAAAGTAGCTAATTATTTGATTGTTAAAGAATTAACTACTTTTAGTTTAAAACGATGGAAACACTGAGGGAGTATAAAAATCAAGGCTTCAAAGCCTCTTCATAAAACTTATCTACATCTCGTTTCAATTTAATCAACGACTCCTTATGAATATACATCATGTGACCCGCTTCATAGTAAGTGAAAGTAATATTTTTCTTTTGCTCAGGTTTCAACATGATATGGTTGAACGTGTATTCTGAGGCAAAATAGGGTGTTGCCAAATCATAGTAGCCACAACCGACTAAAATTTTCAACGACGGGTTTTCAGACATGGCTTGGCGCAAAGTTTCAGCCGTATTGAGGTATTGATTTTGCACATTGTTGTAATTCCATGGGCGAACACGACCTGTCAGCAATTCATACGGAAAATCGTTTTCATATTTCAATTCTGTGCGCAAGTAGTGGTTGATTGCAGCAGCGTAAGGTCCCGAAATAGTACCGTCCATGCTGGGGTCAAATTCGTAGCGTTCTCCTGCATTGTCGTAGTCATTACCTGTGAAACGGCTGTCTAAACGCCCCACCGTCAAGCCGTCTTTTCGCCGCAATTCTTTCACAAAACGCCCAATTTCAATCCGCATATTGGTTTGGCGCAAGTATTCTTTACTCAAACCTGTGAAACGGTTGAGCTGTGTAACAATGCTTTCAGTTTCAGTTTCAGTCAACAAATCGCCTTTCATCAAGCCAGTGGCATATTCGTTTAAGGCAAATTGTTCACACGCCCGCAAGGTTTTTTGCAAATCAGCTTGCATGTCAGCGTCCAACTTTTTATGATACCAAGCGGTGGCACAATAGGTTGGTAAAAACAAAGAAAAGGGCAAATCGTTGCCTTTTTCAAAACGTGCCGTTTGAAAATTCAAAATACTTGAAATCAAAACGATGCCATTGACGTAGAGGTTGTAACGGTCTTGTAGATAGCCTGAAAGCCCCGTTGCTCGGGTCGTGCCATAGCTTTCACCCGCCAAAAATTTAGGAGACGCCCAACGCCCATATTTTGTCGTATAGAGTCGAATAAACTCACCCACCGCTTGAATATCCTCATTATAACCGAAAAATTGTTCAGGTTTTTCACCAACAACGGCTCGGCTATATCCTGTATTAACGGGGTCAATAAATACCAAATCGGATTTGTCGAGCCATGTTAAAGGATTGTCTTCATATTTATAAGGTGGTGCAAGCGATGCGCCTTTATCAGACATAACCACCCGTTTAGGACCCACAGCACCCATGTGCAACCAGACCGAAGCTGAACCCGGTCCGCCATTAAAAGTGTAGGTAATCGGACGTTTGGATATATCCGTGTCACCATCTTTTGTATAGGCAATGAAGAAAATATTGGCTTTTTCTTTACCATTTTCTTCTTTTAAGGTCATATAACCTGTTGTGGCGGTGAAATTGAAAGGCTTGCCATTGATGGTCATTGTATGTTTAGTGACAACAGGAGCAGGCACAGGTAGCAGCTTCATTTCCTTTTCTTTTGCCGCTTCTTGCGCAAAAAGGCTTACTGTCAAAATTAAAACACAGGCGAGTAAAATTGATTTTTTCATAGATTAAAATTGGAATAAAATAGGTAGAAAAATGAAAATTTTAATTGGACGAAAGATAGTAAAAGCCTTTCATTCAAGTGTTAATTTTCGCTCATCAGTCTAAAATTTTCACAATTTATAAATCCAGAAAAGAATTTACTTGGATGGCATCGTAGGACGTACTTCTATTTTACTCGGCAAAGTCCTCTCTGGCATATTGATAAGGTCAACAACGATTTGACCGATGTCCTCTGGCTGAATTTTCCAAGCGTCTTTTTCATTGGGCGTATGGTTATTGAAATGCGTGGCAACTGAACCGGGCATAATGGTAGAAACTTTGATACCTTCTTTTCTCAAATCGAGCATGATGGCTTGTGTGAAACCGACCAAACCGAATTTGCTGGCATTGTAGGCACTGGCAGTTTCAAAAAAATTGGTACCCGCAAGGCTGGCGATGGAAATAAAATATCCTTTCGTCGTTTTCAAAGCTTCCAATGACGCTTTGATGCTGTAAAAAACGCCTGTGAGGTTAATATCAACCGTCTCATGCCACTGTTCGGGCGTTAAAGATTGGATGGGTGCGAAATGACCGACCCCTGCATTGGCAATCACATAATCAAGCCGACCCCATTTTTTTATGATTTTATCCACTGCTTTTTCCTGAGAAGCATAGTTTCTGACATCTGAAACAATGCCCAAAGCATAGCCTTTTTTGATTTGATTGAGCGTAACGGCAGCAGCTTCCGCACTTTCTTTCGAGCGGCTCGTAATCGCTACTTTTATCCCTTGTTTGATTAACGCTTCGGCTACACCATAGCCAATACCTTTTGAACCACCTGTAACGAGGGCTGTTTTAATGACTTTTGACATGAAATTACTGAGGGGGTGTTTGGTTTTATAATTTTATGAAACTCTTTACTACAACACCTTTTTCAGTAAAGAGTTTTAAAAAAAGTAAGCCTATTGTGGCTAATTTTTCTAATACTGACGAGTTTTTCTATCTCAATAGTCTTGCAATAACATACCGCAATTATTTATGAATAATAGTTTCTCACTTAGTTTTACAAACGTAAAGTATTAATTGAAATTTATATAAATTAAATTAATTGTTGCTGTAATTTTTTGTGTGCAATAGGGCATTTTTTTCAATAACCTTGTTAAAATGAACCACGTAGAGACGTTGCACTGCAACGTCTCTACAAT
>JAYUQN010000622.1:0-3460 GCA_043756725.1 Saprospiraceae bacterium | reverse complement strand
TCCGTTACGCTCAAATCCGACCAAGTGTCTCTCGCAATCGGTAAAGGCGGTACGAATATCAAATTGGCTGGTAAATTGACGGGCTTTGAAATTGATGTCTTCCGTGAAGATGAAGAAGCTGAAATTGACGACGTAGATTTGGAAGAATTCAAGGATGAAATCGAACCGTGGATTATCGAAGAATTCAAGAGAATTGGTTGCGACTCTGCGCGTGATGTTTTGGCATTGTCGAAAGATGAAATCGTTCGTCGTACCGAACTTGAAGAAGAAACTGCCGCAGAAATTTTAAGAATTTTGGCTGCTGAATTTGAAAATGACTAATAACAACGGCAAAAACAATCCGTAATCCTTTAGAAAAAGGCGAATGCTGCAATAGCGTTCGTCTTTTTTTCGTTGAAATTAGGGTTCTATCCACCCTTAAGTAGTTATCATAATTTTAATTTGATTATGAAAATGTATTTAAAAGAAAATTATAACTGAGTAAAAATAAATAATAAAAATATGCCTTTCATAGAAAAATCGAGCTACACCACCCCACCCCTTTTTCAATTCAACGGGCATCTCCAAACCATTGCCGCTTCTTTCAGAAAGATAGCAGGCATCACCTACGAGCGGGAACGCATCCTTACGCCCGACGATGATTTTTTGGATTTGGATTGGATTGATAATAAGGGTAAAAAATTACTCGTTTTTGACGCATGGGCTTGAAGGGGATTCAAGTCGCCCCTACATAAAAGGGATGGCAAAACTCTTTTCAGCTCACGGCTACGACATTTTAGCATGGAATTGCCGCTCATGCAGCGGTGAGCTTAATCGGCAATTTAGAATGTACAATCATGGCGATGTGGACGATATAGATTTGGTGGTTGAAACGGCTTTGAAACGTAAAAATTATGAGGACGTCACGCTGATTGGTTTCAGCATGGGTGGCAATATTTCACTCAAGTATGCAGCCGTCAAAAGCCCCCCCTCAGTAAAAAAGGTCATAGCTTTTAGTGCTCCGCTTGAAATGCGTACTTCGACGATGATATTGGATACGCCTTCCAATTGGCTCTATAAAAACAGGTTTCAAAGCATGTTGATGCCTAAAATAGTGCAAAAAGCGTTGCTTTTTCCTGATAAAATCAATATGGCGGTGGTGAAAAAAGCTAAAGATTGGTTGCAGGAATTAGAGACTTTTTTCTGTATTATTAATGGTTATTCGAGTTTAGATGATTTTTTTGAAAAAGGGTCAGCCCTCAATTTCATACCCGATTTGAAAATACCTTCCCTCATTGTGCAAGCGCAAAATGACCCTATTTCTACGCCCGAATGTACTCCTATTGATTTAGCCCGAAAGCATAAGTTTATTCATTTGGAAGCCCCAGCCAATGGTGGGCACTGCGGTTTTATGATGCGGGGAGATAAAGAACATTCATGGGCAGAGCGTCGGGCTTTAGAATTTACCCGCCAATCTCATTAGATGCAAGAGCCACGAATTGACGAATTAAACGAATTTCACCTATCTAAATGTCGACATTCAGATAGGTGAAATTCGTTTAATTCGTCAATTCGTAGCTCTTGCATCTAATTATCAGTCAATTCAATAAAATTTGGTCAATTCCTTTGCAAAGCCAAATTTTTTTCCTTTTTTTGACGCTGAAAAATATATTTCTGTATTAAAACCAATTTTTCACAAAAGAAAAAATTTACTAAATCAAATCAACCAAAAGAATATGGCAAATTTATGGGTTAAAAAATCCTTGAAACAATTATTGGATCAAGCCAGCGGGGATTCTGAAAGCGGCTTGAAACGGACGCTGGGAGCTTGGAACCTTGTGGCTTTGGGTATTGGCGCCATCATTGGCGCAGGTCTCTTTGTCCGCACGGCAGCAGCAGCGTCTGAGGCGGCAGGACCCGCCGTTACTTTATCTTTTATCGTAGCTGCCATTGGTTGTGCTTTTGCAGGTTTGTGCTATGCAGAATTTGCGGCAATGATACCGATTGCAGGCAGTGCTTACACGTATGCGTATGCCACAATGGGCGAATTGGTCGCTTGGATTATCGGTTGGGCTTTGATAATGGAATATGCCCTCGGAGCCGCTACCGTTTCTATCGCTTGGAGCGAGTATTTGAATAAATTATTAGAGCAATTTGGTGGGACACCTATCTCCTACAAATGGAGTCATTCACCTTTGGAGCATATCAACCAAGTGTTTGGTGCAGATAAAATTGGTCAATTTCCAGCAGAAATAGCCAAAACAGCTAAGGAAGGTGTCTTAGCTTTGACGGATTCGCAGGTGTCCTTGTTGCCCGATGCCCTTAAAAGCATGGTGGACGTACAATCAGGAATGATGAACGCACCCGCTTTGATTATCCTATTGGCTTTGACCCTTTTGTTGATAAAAGGAACTCAAGAGTCTGCTTTCATCAATGCCATTATCGTTTTCATTAAGGTTGCAATTGTCTTGATATTCATTGCGGTAGGTTGGCAATTTATCAATCCTGCCAATCATACACCTTATATTATAGACCTTGCTAATTTGCCCGAGGCGCTAAAAGAAGAACATTCGGGTTGGAATAAACACGGTTGGGGGGGCATACTGGGCGGTGCAGGTATTGTCTTCTTTGCGTTTATTGGGTTCGATGCGGTGTCAACAGCCGCACAAGAAGCCAAAAACCCTGCAAAGGACATGCCGATTGGTATTCTCGGTTCATTGGCGGTGTGTACCGTTTTATACATCCTCTTTTCACACGTTTTAACAGGCGTGGCAAACTGGCAGGAATTTAAATTGGCAGGTAAAGAAGCGTCTGTTGCTTTTGCCATTACGAATCACATGCCTGGATATGAATGGCTTGCCAAAGCTGTTACTGTGGCGATATTAGCAGGTTTTTCATCCGTCATATTGGTGATGTTATTAGGTCAATCACGCGTTTTCTATTCTATGGCAAACGATGGTTTGATACCTAAAGTCTTTTCAGAATTGCATCCCAAATTTAGAACGCCTTACAAATCGAACTGGATTTTGTTTATATTCGTTGGTTTGTTTGCCGCTTTCGTGCCCGGCAGTTTAGCAGGTGATTTAACGTCTTTTGGTACACTTTTAGCTTTTGTCTTGGTGAGTCTCGGTACTTGGCTTATTCGCCGTTCTGACCCTACTACGCCTCGTCCGTTCAAAACACCGTGGGTTCCTTTTGTGCCTATTATGGGTGCTGTCATCTGTACCGCTATGATAGCAGGTTTGGATTCAACAACGCTCAAAACGGCATTCGCTTGGATGGCTTTAGGTTTGTTGGTGTATTTTGGTTATAGCCGCTACCATAGCAAGTTGCAAAAATAGAAAACAGAAAAAAACCATATATCCCAAGCCCTTGACGAATTTCGTTGAGGGCTTTTTTTATTCCTTTAAAAAACATATTTTTGCGCCCCAAACGTAGCTTCGGCTTTAGCCGAACCCGTTTTAACGCCTTTAGGCGTTTT
>JAYUQN010000621.1:0-3460 GCA_043756725.1 Saprospiraceae bacterium | reverse complement strand
ATAACCTGCTTTTTTTCAAGTTGTCAAACAACTTGGGGGTAGTTTATTGCTTTAACTTTGGGTCGTTCGTTTAGGCGAACGGAAAATTATTTTTTTTTCAAAAAAAAATAATTTTCCGTTTACTAAACCTACGCGCAAAACATTTTTACACTACTTATCAAAATCCTTTGAACACTGATGATGGACAAATGACAAATTACAATGTCATTTGTCCATTGTCCGTTGAACGACTACTTTTTTAAGTTTTTCAATCACATAATCCACTTCTTCCACTGTATTATAATGTGAAAATGAAAAGCGGATACACTTGCGCAAAGGGTCAATATTCAAAGCATCCAAAACATGAGAACCGCCTTCTGCACCCGAACTGCATGCCGAGCCGCCAGAGGCTGAAATGCCTGCAATATCCAAATTGAAAAGCAACAATTCCGATTTTGGAGAATAAGGGAATGACACATTTAAGACTTTGTGATGATACGCTCCCCCCTTGATGCTTTTATCATGCCTTTGGCTTGATGGAGCGTTCGCACCATCGTCATCACGACAGGGCGTGACAGTATTTCCAACAAATTGAATATCCTCAAACTGGTCTAAAAGCTTGTTTTTGAAATAGTTACGAACAGTTAAAATCTTTTCCCGTCTTGAATCAATATCTTGATAAGCCATCTCGAAAGCCTTTGCCATACCGACTATACCGGCTACATTTTCAGTGCCACCCCGCATATTACGCTCTTGTGAACCCCCATCAATAAACGGTTTTATCATCGTTTCACTGTTGATGAAAGCAAAACCCACGCCTTTGGGTCCATGAAATTTATGAGCAGCCCCAGTCAAAAAGTGAATTTTGGTTTTACTGACATCAATCGGGAAATAACCCATCGTTTGCACGGTGTCGCTGTGAAAAAGGGCATTGTGGGCATCGCAAAGCGTGGCAATCGCATCAAGGTCAATCATTGTCCCAATTTCATTGTTTGAGTGCATCAATGTCACTAAAGTCTTTTCATGCCCCCCCCTCTCCGTAGGAGTCCCTTCGGACAGTAAATCGGCTAAATTTTCTAAATCTATACGCCCTTTTTTATCAATTTTTACAAAATTCACGACAATATCGCTTGTTTTTTGCAAAGATTCTAAAGTGTGAAGCACACAATGGTGTTCAATAGGTGATGAAATGATGCGGCGAATGCCCAAATCCCGAACTGCATTTTTCAAAATCATATTGTTCGATTCTGTACCCCCAGAAGTGAAAAATATTTCACCAATACTGGCATGAATACCATTGGCAATTGTTTTACGGGCATCCTCTATCGCCATACGTGACATGCGCCCATCAGCGTGGATGCTGGAAGGATTGCCAAAAAGGTTTTTTAAAGCATCGGTCATGGTTTCTACCACTTCGAGAGCAAGGGGTGTTGTGGCTGCATTATCGAAATAGACGCGCATTGTTGAAGAGCAATTTAGTGATTGGGTGATAAAAAAATTTTGGCAAAGGTCGTTTTTTTTATGAAAAATAGACTTAAAAAAATAATATCAAAATACTGTTTTTTTGCCATTTTCAAAGCTTCCAGACCATCCACAGCTTCAAAAATATGGGGTGTCAGAGGTTCAAATATTGCCCTAAGTCCATCACGGAATTTTTTTATGTCTTCAACAATCAGAATTTGTGGATTTTGTAGGAACATTTATATTTGTTTATGAGTAGTTAGGTTTCAAATATATTTTATTTTTTAATATAAATATATATTTACTTTATTAGAAGTACCTTAAAATGAACATCCTCAGTCATGCCTTTGACTTGATGGTGCATTGGCGACATATTTCCTTATATTTTTTATAAAAAGTGTAATTTTGTAAAAATAGGTACTTTCGTAAAGTTAGTGGCAAGGGGCTTTTGCCACTAACTTTACGAAAGTACCACTATAAAAAAAGCCCCCTCAGTATTTTCCAATAGAAAATACTAAGGGGGCTTTTAATGCGATTTCCTGTATCTCCACTCACTTTTACCCTTCTACCAGCGTTCCAATACTTTCACCTTGAATAATTTTCATCAAATTATCATGGTCATTAATGTCAAAGACAATAATAGGAACATTATTCTCTTGACAAATTGTAAAAGCGGTCATGTCCATCACGTTTAGTCCTAAAGCAATCACTTTTGTAAAAGTGATGGTATCGAATTTTTTAGCGGTTGGGTCTTTTTCGGGGTCGGCTGTATAGATACCATCTACGCGTGTGGCTTTCAAAATGACATCGGCATTGATTTCACTGGCTCTTAATGCGGCTGCCGAATCTGTTGTGAAAAAAGGGCTGCCTGTGCCGCCTGAGAAAATAACGACCCGCCCTTTTTCGAGATGCCGAACGGCTCTGCGACGAATATAAGGTTCAGCAATTTGTTTCATTTCAATGGCTGAAATAAGGCGGGTATAAACGCCAACGCTTTCTAAAGCACTTTGCAAAGCCATGCCATTTATAACCGTTGCCAGCATGCCCATATAATCGCCCTGCACACGCTCAATGCCCGATTTTTCAGCTTGAATACCTCTGAAAATATTGCCACCTCCTATCACAATGGCGACTTCAACACCGACATCCACTAATTGCTTGACTTGATAGGCGTAATGTTGTAGCATATCGGCAGTAATGCCAAATCTTTGGTCACCCATAAGGGATTCGCCACTTAATTTTAATAGAATGCGTTTGTATTTTAGAATGGACATTTTTTTTAGTTTTAGTTTTTAGTATATAGTTTTTAGAAGTATTTAGTCTTAAAATTCTAAAAACTAAACACAATACACTCAATACTCAAATACGGGTACAAAAAAAGCGAATTCCTTGCGGAACTCGCTTTTTTTAACATAAAATATTTTATCCTAATTTGACATGCTTGAAATCCGTAACGGTCAAACCTTTTTTCACGCTGTCTAAATAAGCTGAAACGTTTTTGCTACCGTCTTTCACATAATCTTGTTTCAAGAGCGTGAAGTCTTTGTAGAAACGATTCAATTTACCTTCTGCAATTTTTTCAATCATCGCTTCTGGCTTGCCTTCTCCACGCGCTTGCTCTTTTCCAATTTCAATTTCACGAGCGATGGTTTCTGATGAAACACCTTTTTCATCAACCGCAACAGGCTTCATGGCGGCTACTTGCATAGCCACGTTTTTGCCTGCTTCGATAAGGTCTGGTCCTTCAAGATTTAAGGATACGATAACAGCCGCACGGTTGCCCATGTGCACGTAAGGAATCACTTGACCTTCGCCGCCTACGGTTTTGATGAAACCATAGTCTGAAATTTCCAATTTTTCACCGATGATACCGATTTGCTCGGTAACTTTATCTCCAACCGTAATGCCTTCTTCCGTTGTCAAAGCCAAGAAAGCTTCTTTGGTTTCAGGCATATTTTTTAAAGCAATTTCAGCAAAAGATTGGGCTAAAGCAACGAATTTTTCATTTTTAGCCACAAAA
>JAYUQN010000620.1:0-3464 GCA_043756725.1 Saprospiraceae bacterium | reverse complement strand
AAATTTTGGCAGTGGGCTGTTGCATCACATCCCCTAAGACGTGCAACATATCATCATCACAATTGGAACCGGGAAAAACGACTACGCCAAAATTCATTTTATGTATTGTTAAATTGTTAGATTGTTGTATTCCAGCAAAGATTTAGGGTAAGATTTTTGTGAAAATTTGATTCGATTTAGATTTTTATTTGCAAAAAAAATCTAAATCGAATCAAATTTTCACAAAAATCTTACCCTAAATCTGGACACGAACCAAAGAATTTCTCCTTTTTTTGCAAAGATACTGAGGGGGGGTAAAAATAGGTTAAAAATGATAAAAAAATTAAAATCATTGACCATTTTTCAAAAACTCAACCTGTATGACGACCGTTTCCGTAGAGCCTAACAGTTTCTGTTGCGTTGAAATGGTATAGCCTAAGTTAGCATCATATAATAACTGTGTATTGCTTTGGTTGAGAGCCGTTTTATCAGAATTAAGAATATTGATTTTAAAATCCTTCGTACTATTATCTTCGATTATAGATAATTGCTTGGTTTTCAAGTGTTTTTCAGTCGTTTGATAGGTTTTCACCGTACCATTAGCGCCAAAAGGTCTTTCAACCAATTGATACTTATCATGCCAAGCAGGTTTATTAATATCGGCGTTGAAAAAAGGGCTTAATTCTTCTGACCAGTCCTTAATTTCAATAATTTTCGTTTCAGCCTTTCCATTAATCGTCACCGTTTTTTTTACCTTTTTATAATTTTTCAACTTGGTATTAATTTCAGTTTCAAAAAAACTCTTAAGATTAAAAAAGGGAATAGCGCTTGTGTTTGCCGTTTGAGAGGAAGCACTATTTTGATGGCAAGAAAAAAAGGAAAACGAAAGGAGAATAATGGTTAATGATTTGTACATGTCGTTGAGCTATGGGTTAGTGATTTTAAGCGACAAAGGTAGTAAAACCTTTATATTGACAATAAAGTTTTTGGCATCATGTCATAAGGCATTTATTTTATTAATATTAAACTTATATGATAAAAAAATATTTTTAATAAAACTATAAACCTTAATGTATTCCTCTTATTTTTGGGCAATAAATAGTTAGAACAAATTATATATTTTAAAAAAAAAATTCCTTTAGATTTTGCAACATACCATAAAATAGGTATTTTCGCACCTATAATTGTATTTGCTAACTAAAACGTACAATCAACTATGAAAAGAATCACTACACTCTTTGCCCTACTGTGGCTCACGTCCGCTATCGTTGCTCAAGTGGCAGTTAAACAAGAAGCAGCGGCTAATTTTCTCGTTCATATCACCGCTTTCAGTGAAAAACGCCCGCTGACGTATTTCACCAACCTTGACAATATTCATACTAAAATGGATAATAAAGGTTTGTGGCATTACTATTTGGGTGCTTATAAAACCCTTGAAGAAGCGGAAGCGGTTAAGAAAAAACTGCTCGAAAAAGGCTATCCTTATGCGTATGTTTTAGATGTTGAAAAAACACGCCGCGAATGCAAAGCGCAATGTGAAAGCGAACCAACGTTGGATTTGCCGGCTGTTTCAAAATCTGTCAGAGGTTTATCCAATATCCTTTTCGACTTTGGTGCGGCGGGGCTGAACCGTAATGGCAAAATGCAACTTGACAATCTGGCGGCTGTTATGAATGACAATGGCGGCTATAAAGTGGAATTCAAAGGGCATTGCGACGCTGTGGGTTCACCCGAGTTTAATTTGACTTTGTCTGAAAAACGGTCAAATATGGCGAAAGCCTATATTAATAATAAAGGTGTGGATGTCAACCGCATCAAAACAAGCAGCTATGGGATGGATTCACCGATTGCCAAAAACAACCGTAACGGTAAAGATTGCCCCGAAGGTCGTAAGTATAACCGCCGTGTGGAAATGTTTATCATGGATGCAGAAGGCAATGTGCTCAATGCGCTCGTCACGCCTTTCGAGATTCCAGATGATTTGATTTATAATGGTTCAAAAATGCCAACTAATTCCCCTACGGCTACGCCTTCACCAAAGATGATAGGAATGAATTGAAGTATGAAATATGAAGTATGAAATATGAAGTATGAAGTATGAAATATGAAGTATGAAGTATGAAATATGAAGTATGAAGTATGAAGTATGAAATATGAAGTATGAAGTATGAAATATGAAGTATGAAATATGAAGTATGAAATATGAAGTATGAAATATGAAATATGAAATATGAAGTATGAAATATTTTGATTTCATACTTCATACTTCATACTTCATACTTCATACTTCATATTTCATATTTCATACTTCATATTTCATATTTCATACTTCATACTTCATACTTCATACTTCATACTTCATACTTCATACTTCATATTTCATACTTCATACTTCATACTTCATACTTCATACTTCATACTTCATACTTCATACTTCATACTTCATACTTAAAAAACTTTTTTTTAGTAAAACATTGAAATATTATAAAAAACAAATTATCTTTGCGTCCGCTTGAAATAACCCGTAGTTGGCTCGCCAAGTAAACGGGTATTGTTTAATAAAATTTATAATATTTCAGATGTCTGTAAAAATCAGATTACAAAGACACGGGCGCAAAAAAGCCCCTTTTTACCATATCGTTATTGCGGATAGCCGCGCACCACGTGATGGTCGTTTCATTGATAAAATCGGTACTTATAACCCGATGACAAAGCCTGCTACCATTGATATTGACCGCGATAAAGCGTTCGATTGGATGAATAAAGGCGCCCAACCTACGGACACGGTTGCGGCTATTCTCCGTTATAAAGGTGTTATGTTACGTAAACACTTAATGAAAGGTGTGGCTAAAGGCGCTATGACAGAGGAACAAGCTATGGCTCAATATACTACTTGGATTGAAAATAAAGAAAAGAAAATTTCTGACGTTCATGTGAAAGTTGCTACTGAGAAAAAAGCGGTGATTGCTAAAGTATTTGGCACACCTAAAGCCAAAAAAGTAGTAGAAGCCCCTACACCAGAACCAGAAGTAGTAGCTGTAGAAGAAGCACCAGCACCAGTTGAAGCCATTGTTGAAACTCCTGTTGTAGAAGAAGCACCAGCAGTTGTTGAAGCTATCGTTGAAACTCCTGTATTCGTAGAAACACCAGAAGTTGTTGAAGCTATCGTTGAAACTCCTGTAGTCGTAGAAACACCAGAAGTTGTTGAAGCCATTGTTGAAATACCAGCGGTAGAAGAAGTCGCAGCAGTCGTTGAAGAAACACCCGCCGTTGTGGAAGCAGAAGTTGAAACACCCACAGTAATTTCAGAAGCAGATGAAGACCCAGAATTGGCAAATGTTCCAGCAGCTTAATAATTCTGTTTCAACTAAAACAAATCTAAATTAAATGCGTTAATTATTAGAATTACATATAATTTTTCACTTGCAAACCTGATGCAGCCGATTGTCGCTTCATCAGGTTTGTATTTAAAACCCTTTAGCCAT
>JAYUQN010000619.1:0-3468 GCA_043756725.1 Saprospiraceae bacterium | reverse complement strand
GGCAACGGTTGTGATAGCCAAATGGGAAGGGGAAGGAGAAGACCTTTAAGAGTTATGAGTTATGAGTTATGAGTTATGAGTTATGAGTTATGAGTTATGAGTTATGAGTTATGAGTTATGAGTTATGAGTTATGAGTTATTTTGCTTACAATGTAAAAAATAACTCATAACTCATAACGCATAACTCATTAGTTTTGCTCCATGAATTTTTTACGCCTTATTCGATTTCCAAACCTCCTCATCGTTGCCTTGACGCAATATCTTTTGCAATACCTTATTTTAATACCCGCTCTTTCTAAAATACACCTAAAACCTTATCTGCCTCATTTCCCATTTTTTTTACTGGTTTTGTCAACCGTCCTCATCGCAGCAGGTGGTTATATCATCAATGATATTGAAGATGTGGACATTGATAAGCTCAACAAGCCTTTAAAAAAGCAGATTGTGGGGCGTCTATACCCCCTCAGTATTTCTTGGTTTTTTTATGCTTTTTTCAGTGTTGTCGGGTTCTTAATCAGCTTATATTTAGCCTTTTACATACATGATTTTTTGCAATTGGTTATTTATCCCTTAGCCGTTGGTTTGCTTTGGGCTTATTCAAAATGGTTGAAACGACTGCCTTTGATTGGCAATTTGGTGGTCTCTTTTTTTTGTGCATTTGTCGCCTTTGTGGTTTTTTATGCGCAAAATCTTTATAAACCCACGGGTGTTGAGTTTAAGACTGGGTATTTTTATTTTCAGATGACCATGACATTTATTTTTATCATTTATGCTGTTTTAGCTTTCATTTCAACACTTTTTCGTGAAATAATTAAAGATATTGAGGATGCCGAAGGCGATAAAGCGGGCAATTGTCGTACTTTGCCGATTGTTTTAGGGCTTAAAAAAAGTAAATGGGTCGCTTGTATGGTGGGCGTATTTTTCTTGTTTACTGTTGTTTATTTCAGTTTTATACTGTCCGAAAGGACTCCTATGGAGAGGGGGGGGATTTTACAGAAAATTTTACTCAATTTAACGATTTCATTGCCTATACTCTACGCTTTGTTTTTACTGATAAAAGCCAAAACGAAAGAAGATTTTAGTTTTTTATCAAAATTAGCAAAAGTGATTATGTTGAGTGGGTTGATATTCCTTTTAATCATGAAAATTGAAATGTAAACTAACTATATGGTCCTATTTGTTTTTTTACCCAATGCCATAAGCGATTTAAAAATGAACCTTATTGGTACGTTAATATTTTCATTTTCAATATTTTATGAATTTAGAAAAATATAAAATAATCCTTGCATCCCAATCGCCTCGTCGTCAGCAGCTTTTGCGAGAAGCCGGTTTTACGAATTTCACCGTGAAACCGATGGATGTGGATGAAACACCCCCCCCTCTCCATAGGAGTCCTTTCGGACAGTATAAAGCTGAAAAATTGGGTGAATATTTAGCTGAAAAGAAAGCAGAAGCCGCGCGCCCGTTGTTGGGTATTGATGGCGATATTATTTTAGCCTCCGATACCACAGTGGTTTTAAACGGAAAGCTCTATGAAAAACCTTTAGATAAAACCGACGCTTTCCGTATTTTGAGCGAACTATCGGGCAATATGCACCGTGTCATTACGGGCGTTTGTTTGTTATCTGAAAAAAAGAAACGCGTGTTTTCAGACATTTCAAAAGTCTATTTCGATACTTTGTCGGCTGCAGAAATTGAGTTTTACATAGATACCTACAAGCCTTACGACAAAGCAGGTGCGTATGGTGTACAAGAGTGGTTGGGTCATTGCAAAATTCGTAAAATTGAAGGCTCATACCAAAATATTATGGGCTTACCGACCTATAAGGTGTTCAAAGAATTGATGAAATTTTGAAACAAAATTTTATTTTCTTTGTTTTAATTATAAACTAAGTAACAACTCTCAGAGGAGGATATGATTATATCCATGTGGTTTTATAAAACTGACAACTAAAAACTGACAACTAAAAACTCAAAATATGCCTTTAAATATTCCAGACCCGGGCTATAAACGCATCGTCATAGTAGGCGGCGGTTTTGGTGGTTTGACATTGGCTCAAAAACTTGCCAACACCACCTATCAAGTCATTTTGATAGATAGAAACAACTATCATCAGTTTCAACCCTTGTTTTATCAAGTGGCAATGGCAGGGCTTGAGCCGAGCAGCATCATTTTCCCTTTTAGAAAGGTGTTTCAAAATGCACCCAATGTACTGTTTCGGGTTGCCGAATTTGAAGAGGTTTTCCCCGATGAAAAGTACATTATGACCGACAAAGGGCGGCTGAAATATGATTATTTGGTCATTAGTTTGGGCGCGGATACCAATTATTATGGCAATGAAAAGGTGATGAACAATGCCTTGCCCATGAAATCTGTTTCAGAAGCTTTAAGCCTCCGCAATGCCATATTAGAAGATTATGAAAAAGCACTACTCACCAACGACGAAGCCGAGCGGCAGGCTTTGATGGATATTGTAATTGTGGGCGGCGGACCTACGGGTGTGGAAGTGGCAGGGGCATTGGCTGAAATGCGAAAAGACGTCATGCCCAAAGAATATAAGGAATTGAACTATAAAGACATTGATATTCACCTCATTCACGGAGGCGAAATATTGTTGAAAGGCATGTCTGAACACGCTGGGAAAGCTGCTGAACGTTATCTTACCGATTTAGGTATTATGATAAAATTGGATGTAAACGTCATAGATTATGATGGTGAAACGGTGACAATGACCGATGGCACAACATTGCATTCTCGCAAAGTGATTTGGGCAGCAGGCATCGTGGGCAATGTGGTGAATGGTTTGCCAAAGGAAGCAACCGTGCGGGGCAGACGGCTGAAAGTCAATCGTTTGAATCAATTAGAAGGCTCAAAAGATATCTATGCGGTGGGCGATATTGCTTATATGGAAGAAGTAGAAAATGAAAAATTTAAAGAGGGGCATCCGCAAGTGGCGCAGGTGGCAATACAAATGGCTAAAAACATAGCCCATAATTTCAAAGCTTTAGAAAGAGCAAAAAAGACGAAAGCTTTTTGTTATTCTGATTTGGGTTCTATGGCAACTGTAGGGCGGCACAAAGCCGTTGTGGATTTACCTTTTTGGCGTTTTCAAGGCTTTTTTGCTTGGTTTATCTGGCTTTTCATTCACCTTTTTGCCATTATCGGCTTGAAAAATAAGATATTCATTTTTATCAATTGGGTCTGGAGCTATATCACTTACGACCAAGCGTTGCGGTTAATTATTAGACCTAAAGAAAAAAGGGGTAGGTAACAACGGACAACGCGCAATGAGGCTGTCTCAAAAGTTAATTTAAATTTTTTATACTAATTCTACTTTGGCACTCTGAAATTCATGTGCGCCCCCCGACCCCCTCCAGTGTTTAAATTCCCGTAAAAAGGCTTCTATGGATGTGCCTTATAGGATACCACCTACTGTCACATGACTGGGAACACCATGTTTTAGCTTA
>JAYUQN010000618.1:0-3468 GCA_043756725.1 Saprospiraceae bacterium | reverse complement strand
CCACGAAGTGGTTGAATGTGAATAACCCTTGATGCAATCAAGGAGAGACGATGAACTTTGCCAGAGGTTTATAACCACGAAGTGGTTGAATGTGAATAACCCTTGATGCAATCAAGGAGAGTGATGTACTTTGCCAAAGTTATAACCACGAAGTGGTTGAATTTAATACGCTGGCTACCACATTCAACCACTTCGTGGTTATAAACTTTGGCAAAGTACATCGCCCCCCTTGATTGCATCAAGGGTTATTCACGTTCAAACCCTTCGGGTTTTTAGATAGCCTCTGTCTTTTGGAAAGTATTTTATGCGTATTTATGCGTACTTTTTTGATTTTAAAACAGACTAAAAAATGAAAAACACAATAGTCTCATTCCTTTTTTTAACCTTTTTTGCTTTCAGTTGCCAAAGCAAAACAGCGAGTGATAAGCCTAAAAAAATGGCAATTATCATTTCCACCCTCAACAACCCGTGGTTTGTGTTTTTGGGCGAAAGTGCAGCAGCCAAAGCAAAAGAACTGGGCTACGAAGCCAAAATATTTGATTCGCAAAACAATACAGCTTTAGAATCTGACCATTTTGACAATGCTTTGGTATCGGGTTTTCAAGCTATTTTATTCAATCCAACAGATGCAGACGGCAGTGTGGCAAATATCCAAAAAGCCAAAGATGCGGGTGTGCCTGTGTTTTGTATGGATAGAGAAGTTAATTCGCCCGATGCAGCGACTTCGCAAATTTTATCAGATTCTTATTCGGGCAGCGTGTCGGTAGGCAAATATTTCACACAACAACTCAATAAAAAGGGCAATTATGTTGAAATATTGGGTTTGGTAGGTGATAACAATACTTGGGCAAGGTCAAAAGGTTTTCACAGTGTTGTTGATAATTATCCCAATCTGAAAATGGTGGCACAACAAAGTGCCGATTTTGACCGCAATAAAGCTCTTGAAGTTATGGAAAGCATTTTACAAGCCCACCCCAATATTGATGGTGTTTTTTGTGGCAACGATGCGATGGCTATGGGCGTTTATCAAGCTTTAGCAGGTGCTGGAAAGGCGAATAAAGTGAAAGTCTTTGGTTTTGATGGGGCAGATGATGTCATTTCAGCCATTCAAAGTGGTAAAATCATGGCAACAGGTATGCAATTTCCAAAGGTGATGGCTGAAAAAGCGGCTGTTTTTGCCGATGACTATTTGAAAGGGAAAAGAGATTTTGCTCAAAAAATACCAGTGGCGGTGGAGTTGGTGACGAAGGGGAATATTGAGGATTATGCGGCTTATGGTAAAAAATAATATTTGAATTAGGATATAACTGTTTAGCGGCACACGAATTACCCAAATTAAACTACGAATTTCACCAATTTAGATGTGGACAACACACAGACGACATCTAAATTGGTGAAATTAGTAGTTTAATTTGGGTAATTCGTGTGCCGCTAAACAGTTATAAAAGCTACAAAATAAATACCCCCCTCAGTATTGTATAGTTTTAAAACCATTTTCAACCATGAAAATTTTGAAATACACCTTAATTGCTGCCACTTTATTATTAGTCGGCTACAATTCCATAGAAATCAAACCTTTAGACCAAGTTAAAAAAGCAGGTCAAAAATTTGATGCAACGACTTATGCTCGCACATATTTGACTAAAACATTACCATCTGTTTATAGCAAAGCCACACCTATTTTAGATTTGGTAAACCTTTTAAAAACTGATAAAAACAAGGCTTTTGAGGGCTTGTCTTATGCTGTTTCAATCGGTAATGTCCGCCATTTTTTAGTGAAAGGCGAGGGAAAAGTTTCAAAAATCAATGAAGATGATATTGTTTTAATTGTACACGATAGGACGGTGCGGATTGCAACAGAGTTTATTTATGGCAGTTCAATCCGTGATGCAGCAGGTTTATTTGATATTAAAAAATTTACAAACAATGCCGACATGAATAATGTATCGGCTGAAATCAATAAAATAATCCGTTCAGAAGTGATTCCAAATTTTAAAAATCAAGTAAAAATCGGCAGCACTGTTCAGTTTATAGGTGCTTTGGAAATGAACCAAGAACACCCACAATTCGATAATTTGGAAATTTTACCCATTGAATTAAAAGTAAGTAATGATGAATGATAAATGATGAATCGCGTAAGCGATTGATTATCAAATTGTTGTAAGAAATAAATTTCCCGTTTATATTCATTTATGTACTTAGTTCAATAAAATTTAAATGTTCGAGGAAATTTAAAAATTTCCCCGAACATGCGCTCAATCGTAAATCATAAATCCAAAATCGTACATCCTCTCTTATTCATCATAAATTTAATGCAAAATGAAAAAAACAATTCTTTTACTCGCACTCTTCTCTTGTTTTAATTTCATCACAATGGCTCAAAACAACAATGCCTTTGCTACTCAAAACACGATTGAAAACGGCATCATTGAAGGCAATTACGATACAAAATCGGGCATTCAAACCTATTTCGGCATCCCTTTCGCCAAACCACCTGTTGGGGAATTGCGTTGGAAAGCTCCTCAACCGCTTGTGAACTGGAAAGGGGTAAAAGAAACCAAAAAATTTGGACCAAGACCCATGCAAAAATTGATTTGGGGGGATATGAACTCCCGTTCTAATGGCGTAAGTGAGGATTGTTTGTACCTCAATGTCTGGACACCCACGACTCGCAAAACTAAAAACCTTCCTGTTTTGCTCTATTTTTATGGTGGTGGTTTTGTCGCAGGGGATGGGTCTGAACCCCGTTATGATGGTGAAAGTATGGCAAAAAAAGGCATTGTCGTGGTCACTTGCAACTACCGTTTAAACATATTTGGCTTTTTAGCCCACCCCGAATTGAGTGCGGAAGCTTCTTATAAAGCCTCTGGAAATTATGGCTTATTAGACCAAGTAGCGGCTATGAAATGGGTGCAAAAAAACATCGCTGCCTTCGGGGGAGACCCTAAAAAAGTGACAATAGCAGGTGAATCAGCAGGGTCTATTTCAGTCAGTTATCAAATGGCTTCTCCATTGTCTAAAAATTTGATAGCGGGGGCTATTGGTGAAAGTGGTGCAGGGATTAACCCAACATTAGCCCCTTCCCCTTTGGCAGAAGCTGAAAAAATAGGGGCAGAATTTGCTCAAAAAGCGGGTTATTCAAGCATAAAAGCGTTAAGAGCTTTGTCTTCAAGAGATATTTATGAAATTTACAACGAGTCCAACCGCTTTGGTTTCCCTGTGGTTTTGGACAATTATTTTTTACCCAAAACCCTCCCTCAAATTTTTAATGCCAAAGAGCAAGCGCAAGTACCCCTGCTTTTGGGTTGGAATTCGGCTGAAATACCCGGTGCAGCTTTCATGCAAGGGCAGCCTTTTAAAGCAGAAAACTTCATCGCCCGTGTGAAAAAAGAGTACCCCACCGATTTTGAAGAAGTTTTAAAACTCTATCCACACGATAGCGAGCAAGCCGTTGAACTATCCGCAACA
>JAYUQN010000617.1:0-9679 GCA_043756725.1 Saprospiraceae bacterium | reverse complement strand
AGAGACGTTGCAGTGCAACGTCTCTACGTGGTTCATTTTAACAAGGTTATTGAAAAAAATGCCCTATTGCACACAAAAAATTACAGCAACAAAAAAATCAAAAACTATCCCTTTTTTGCTGCAAAGACTAATAAACAAAACTTTGTTATTTAAGTTAAGTATTCGTATGTAAATATTTTTTAAAATGTGGTATTGTTTTTGCGGTTTTCTAAGGGATATATTCATGGCTTTATACAGCTAAAGTTTTTACATATAGCATTTTTTTTAAAACAAATATTATGAAAAATAAAAATTTACCTTCCTTCCCACTGGGACTTCTTCGGGGCAGTTTAGCGTTATTTGTAGCACTATTTTTCTCCAATTTCAGCTTCGCTAAAAATCCAGCTTGGCACATCAAAACACCTGATATAGCTGTAAACAATAGCAAAAATAAAGAGGATTTAAAACTCAAAATTATCCCCTCAGTAATGACCAATTATTGCACGACTAAATCCAATGCCCCATGGGAATTATGGATTTCAAATGTTCAATTTAATACAATGAATTGCGTTAGTGAAAAATTTAAAGAGTACACATCATTGGGTTATTCTGATTATACCAACTTAAATACAACGATTAACAAAAGTGAAAACTACCCTCTCTGTATTATACCCGGTTTGAGTTGGTCGGGTATGTTAACCAATGCTTATTGTCGTGTTTGGATAGATTATAATAAAAATAATGCCTTTGAAACAAATGAAATGGTTTTGGAAAAAATGAACCAAAATCCTTTCACACAACGCATTTTAATTCCTAACTCGGCTGCCATAGGTACAACGTTGATGCGCGTTGCTATTAAATTTGGAGCTTATCCCACGCCCTGTGAGACTTTTGAAAAAGGGGAAGTTGAAGATTATACAGTGAATATTGTCCCTAATGCCAATCCATGTGCAAATGATGAAACACCGCCTGTTTTTACTAATTGCCCTCAAAATATTCAAAAAGAAACTTTTAACGACGGTTGTACTTATTTTACTTGGACTCCTCCCACAGTTACAGATGATTGTAATATTAGCTCAGTCAATTTTATTTCAAAAAAAGGTTCGACAGTTGTTTCTCAAACCCCTTCCCAAGTGACGATTCAATTTTGTGAGCCAGAAGGAAAAGATACGATTATTTATACGGCTCAAGATACGAGTGGCAACACAGCTACCTGTTCTTTTACCCTCACGAATATCAATGCTTGCATAAGTCAAATAAAGGTAATTGGTCAATTTCCCAATGATACGACTTTTTCAACACCTGATAAATGTATTTCATATAAATGGCAAGTGCCGACCAAATATTTTCCTTGTGCACGCATTGGAAATTATCAGTCATGGGCATTGGTGAGTACGCAACCAGCTATCAATGTTTTAAGAATAAGGGGTAATATTGGGGACAGCATTTCAATTGATTCTGCTTGTTTTCCTATTGGTACCACTGTTCTAACGTATCGTTTTTATACGCCTACAAATGGTTTTGAAGAGAAAAAGTTCACTATTATTGTTGAAAGCCAAACCGAAAGTGATGCGGACATGGCTTTGAGCATAATGGCGACCCCCTCAGTATATCGACAATATCAGAACCACATTTTTAATATTTTAGCTAAAAACAATTCAGAGACAGCTCTTTCAAATGTGAAAATAGAATTCAAATTCCCCCCAAAAACCGTAAGTGGGGGAACAGGAACGCCAACCATAGGAACATGGCAGGAATGGTGTACAGGAGGTGTGCAATGTTTTACATGGACGATTCCAATGCTTGCTGCTCATGAAGGAGCAACTTTAGAAATACCTTTATTTATCCTTGATGCAACAGCGCCAATTGTCGCAACAACACGCCTTTTGAGTTCAACACCAATGGATAGAAACCCTGCGAATAATATTGCAAGCTTGGTACTCAATCCTCAACAAGCACAGATACCCCCATCGATTGTATTGAACCATAGACAATTTGCTCCAATTTTAAACCAAAAGGTAGTCCCCACGATTTCAACAGGAGAAATTTTTTTAGAATTGGAAAGTATTGTTGATAAAACGGTTAATTTTAATATAGTCAATTCAATCGGACAATCTGTTTTTTCAGAAAAACTATTCCTTGAAAAAGGAATGAATATCGTACCTTTTAATTTAATACATTTGTCGAAAGGTATGTATTTCATTCAAACTGATATACCCACTGGACATAATGTACCGATGAAGTTTATAAAAATGTAATTGGTTCTTTAAAACTGTCCCTTTTTCGTATCAAGTCTAAAAAACAAATTTTAGCTTTTAAATTGCCAAAGGAGAATTAAGAATTACAGATTTAATGGGAACTATTTATAAGATAAACCTGTTTTTAACGGCAAAATCAATAGCTTTGCTCATTATTAATAAAATTTATAAAGTATCGTTTTGAAAAACAACAACCAAGACAAAACCCACGCCTTTCAAGTAGGAACCGACGAACGCGGAAAAGGGATAGTTAAAACCATAGAGCAAGCCATATTGGTCTCTATACAATTGCCGAATCAATCGGAAGAGCAAATAACGGAATATCTTGATGAGTTAGAGTTTTTAGCAAATACAGCAGGTGCCGAAACCATAAAACGTTTCGGGCAACGACTGCCCCATCCAGATAATCGTTTTTTTGTTGGTAAAGGGAAAATGGAAGAGATTGAAAAATACATCGAAGCCCATGAAAATGTCTCGCTTGTTATTTTTGACGACGACCTCTCTCCTAAGCAACAGAACATTTTAGAGGAGCATTTTAAAGTTAAAGTATTAGACAGGTCGAGCTTGATACTGGATATTTTTGCGCGCCGTGCGCAAACAGCACAAGCGAGAGCGCAAGTAGAACTCGCCCAATTGCAATACATGTTGCCCAGATTAAGAGGGTTGTGGTCGCACTTGGAACGCCAACGTGGGGGTATTGGTATGCGGGGTCCGGGTGAAAAAGAGATTGAAACTGACCGCCGTATTGTGCGTGAAAAAATTTCTTACTTAAAAAAAGAATTGGAAACCATTGACCGTCAAAACCAAACTCAACGCAAACAACGGGGCACTATGGTTCGGGTTGCTTTGGTGGGTTATACCAATGTCGGTAAATCTACTTTAATGAATTTACTGTCAAAATCTGAACTTTTTGCTGAAAATAAACTGTTTGCAACTTTGGATACTACAGTTCGGAAAGTCGTTTTTGAATCTGTCCCTTTTTTATTGAGCGATACTGTTGGTTTCATCCGTAAATTGCCACATCATCTCGTCGAAAGTTTCAAATCTACCCTCGATGAAACGCGGGAAAGTGATATACTGGTGCAAGTAATTGATATTGCCCATCCGCAATATGAAGACCAAATAGCTACTGTACAATCCACATTAAAAGATTTAGGTGTAGATGATAAACCCATGCTCATGGTTTTCAATAAGATGGATATGTATCGGGATAAATATTTTGACGACCTTTTAGACCCTGAAACTCAAAAAGAAGTGGAAGCGGAATTAGAAGAAAATATTCGCAATAAATACAGCTACCCTTGTGTTTTCATATCCGCTGCCAATAAGGAAAATGTTGAGGAATTGCGGGAGACCATGAGCAATATGATTAAAGAGCAGTATGTCGTGCGTTATCCACATCAAGCAAAGCAATGGTGAAAATAAGGAATAATGATTATGAATTAACTATTTATGAAGCATTAGCATAGCAGATTTCTTCACAAATCGTTAATTCATAATCATTAGACTTGTTCATAAATAAAAATTGTGCATATATCCTTTCGCCCCCCCCGACCCCCAAAGGGGGAGTTTATCCGAAATGTCATTAAAATTTAGCACATTTTTTAATGACATTTCGGATAAACTCCCCCTTTGGGGGTAGGGGGGGCGAAAGGATATATGCACAATTTTTATTTATGAACAAGTCTATTATTCTTTATTTAATTTTATCCTTAATCCACCACCGAATCAAAATTGGGTTGATAAATAAATCGCTCATTAAAGCTGTTATAAGCGTCACAGCTATCAATTTCCCGACTGTTACTGAGGGGGGGTGAATACTGAAAATCATGACTAAAAAGCCGAAAAACAAAATAACCGTTGTCAAAAAAACAGGTTTGCCTGTCTCCAAAAGGGTGATTTTAAGTGCCTCATCAACAGTTTGTCCTTTTCTTCTATTAATATTGAAACTGCTCAAAAAGTGAATCGTATCGTCAATAGCGATACCAAACACAACGGTGAAAACCATGGAAATACCGGCATCCAAATCTACGCCAAAAAAGCCCAGCAAAGCGCCAGCAAAGAGCAATGGAAACAGATTAGGAATGAGGAAAATTATTATCATCCGCACATTTTTAAGCATCAGTCCCATCAAAAGAGCAATTATTCCGATTTCCCAAGCCAAGCCTTCTATCAAATCACCGCGTATATAGGAGGCGTTTTTATCAATAATATATCCTGTCCCCGTTCTTCTAAATGTAACGATTGTAGAGTCTGTATTAGCCGCTATCCACAAATCTATGCGGTCACCTATTGCCATGACGGAGTCAGCACCCAAATCTGAAATACGGGTGGCTATTCTCGCTTTATAACCATCTTTTGAGAGTAAAACGTTAGCAGTTGTTTTAGGTAAATTTTCTGTAAATCGTTGATAATCATTAAATTGTGTAGAATCAGTTGGCATGGTGTAAGCATCTGAACGACCGCCATTATTCATCTGATTTAGACTTTTATACACCATAGTGGGTGCCGTAATAGAGCGAATAGCGGATATAGTTTTAAGATGGTCTTCTACTTTAGCTATCTGGGTCATTACGCTGAATTCATCAGCGCGATGCCTATTTTGAGCAAAAACGGCATATTCCAATGGGCGAAACCCTGCAAAAACTTTTTCAAAAAAAACAAAATCTTCTGTTACTTTTTGACCAATAGGCATATTCTCTTGCACACTGTAATTGGTTTTTATTTTTGAAATGCCATATACGCATATCAGCAATAGAACAACAGCAATCAGCCCAATTTTTCGATGATGGTGTTTTGTAATATTGTAAACCCACTCCATAACACGTTCAATACGCCCATAACTATCTTGTTTTTTATTGTTTGAAATACGTATCAAATCATTGACGCTGAAAAAAGAAAGTAAAGCGGTTGTCAAAAGCAAAACGGTGAAATAAGCGACCATAACGCCAATAGCCGCATTGATGCCAAATTCCTGAATCGGTACAATGCGGCTTGTTACCAAAGTCGCAAAACCAACTGCTGTGGTTATGGCAGTCATAAAAGTTGCTAAACCGATTTCCTTCATGGTCATACGGATAGCGTCAAATCTATTATGTCCACGTCTAAGTTCATCAATATATTTCGACATCATGTGAATAACATCAGATGTGCCAACTATGACCAACAAAACGGGGTATAAGGCTGCCATTGCACTTAATGCCCTACCCAATGCCCCCATTAAACCAAAAAATAAGAGCATAGATAAGCCAATAGAACCCAAGGCTATCACCACTGCCCACACCCGTTTATAAATTAAACTCATGATGATGCCGACTAAAATAGCGGCTATGATACCTGAAACAGCTACCTCTCGTTTTTCCATCCACACCAATTCTTTCTGAAAATTTGCTCTGCCAAGATAATGATAACGGTGAAAATTCATGGGTTTTATCAACGAATCGAGACTGCTAATCAATACTTCCGATTCTTCAAGCGTAAGGTGTCCTTTGGTTTTCAAAACCAATACCAAAGCCGTTGCATCATCAGAGATGAAATTGCGGACAAAACGCTCATCATTTAATATTTTAGTTTTATCACTGTCATAAAAACTTGTATCATCAATATGAATGGCAGGAATAGCTGTAATGCCAAAAAGCGTTTTTACAGGCAACTGAATTTTTGTAAGAGATTGATTATCAAGTATGTATGGCAAATCAGCCGATTTTGAAGTAAGACTATCAAATTTTTGTAAAAAATCTTTTTGAAACACCCCCTCAGTATTTTTGACTCCAACGAGTAAAAAATTATCATCTGTTTCAAAAGACTTAGAAAACTCTTGGAAAAACTCCAAATCAGCATCCCCTTGTGGAAAAAATTGCTCAAAATCGAAGGAAAAGCGCAATTTGGTTAAAAAAAATAGACTGACAGCAATGAGAACTGTAAAACTATAAAAGACGATTTTTCGATAGCGTGGAAAGTCGGGTAGCATAAGTTTAAGGTTTAAGATTTAAAATTGAACTGTCTTTTAAATCAATTTACCCTTTGAAATGTTTTCGTTTTCGTGTTAAAGTTTCATAATTTTCAAAAAAAAATGAAAGTATAAGATAAAATAAAACGCTTGGAAAATATGTAATTTTCCAAGCATTCATTTGCCCCTCAATTTATTTTCCTGAAATGAGGTTAACTACAAAAAGTACAATTGCGGCACCAATTGCGGCGGTTAAAATTGTACCCAACAGTCCACCTCCTAATTTGCTGCCGAGCAAATACCCACCGACTACGCTGCCGATGATGCCTAAGATGATATTGGCAATTAGCCCCGTGTTGCTACCAACAAGTTTGCTTCCAAGCCAACCAGCGACAGCGCCGATGCCGAGATAAATAAGCCATTGTTTGGTGTTTTCGTCCATAATGTTATCAATTTTAGTTGTGAAAAATAGAGGTTACGAATAGCCATTTTAGCTATTTCTGCTTATAAAATTACAATTTAATTTTTATATTGCATCTTACTCGTGTAAAAATTTTTGAAAATTTTTCAAACGCAATAAAAAATGCCATAAAAAAAGCGGTTTTAATTTTTTTCAAAAAAATTAAAACCGCTCCTTTTTCAGCACAGCTATATATATACAAAACCTACCGATAAAAAAAATAGAATGAAATGCCTAACGATACTTGCACCAGAAGTAGGTTATTTTAAAATATCAAAATCTTTAACAACACCATTTATGGCATTGGTTTTCATATATTTATCAGCTAATTGTTTTGAAGCAAATTGACCTATCAAAATGCGATACACAAACCGTCCACTTTCACGCCTTTTAGAAACAAATATTTTCTGTTTCCCACCATATTCTTTCTTAACTTCTTCAACACCTTCTTTCAATTTGTCTTCTGCAAAATAAGCAGATACTTGAATGGCATAAGTATTGGGTTGTGCTTTTATAAGAACGGCTCCTTCTACTGCAATATTAGGGGTGGCGGATGAGGGTTTTATGGCAGGAGCCGAAGGTTTTGTGGCGGAATACGTCGGTTTTACTGAGGGGTGTGTTTCTCGCTTAGTGATTTTAGACATATTGGCGCTTGTACTTATTTCTTTCTCTTTCTTTGAAACTGTACTGCTCATTACTCGAGTATTATTACTATAGCCTGTTGAAGCGTTGTAAGCAATAGTGGGCGTATTGGTTTTTATACGGTTTTTAGGCTGATTATACAATTCTAAAACAGGTATGAGCCTCGAGGCAGAGAAAGTCTCTTCATGTCGTCCTACTTGCCCGCCTTTAGAAGTAAGGACGATAAGAGTGGGTAAAACAGAAACTTTATATTGATTTTTTAAATCGTAACCGTCAAAACTTTGAATATCTACCTTGACAGGAATATAATGAGCATTTATATATTCTTCAACATCAGGGTTGGTAAATGTATATTCTTCCATCATACGGCAAGGCGTACAATAGCTTGCCCAAAAGTCGAGTAGAATGAGTTTGCCTTCACGGGCTGCTCGTTCTTTAGCAACACGTAAATCGCCTTGTATAAAAACGATTTCTGCACGTATATGAAAAGTGAAGAAAAAACTGATAAATAGGAATAATGTTGTTTTTCTCATGTCCTTCATTATTTTAATAAAAAAAATTATTCATTGTAAATGCAAGAGAAAATATTAAATACGGTAAGCAGAATTTGGAAAAGAAGCCTTGAATATCATTGCACGTACATTCTTGTTCTTATCCACAAAAAGAATACCAGTTTTTTTTAATATATAATTGTTATTATTTTTAATATCGTAATAATCAATATTATAAAAATGTAAATTTAATTAAATTTATTAAAAACATTATATAAACTTGAAAAAAAAAAATATTATTTGCGTTTTTGGGCAATAATAAATTTGACCATCGTAATTCTTTACTAACATGGGTAGAGATTCTTGAAAATCCGTATTAATTTTGCCTGCCCTTTTAGTGGCTTTAATTATTATAAAATATTGGTTTTCAATATAAAGTGCTTTTTAATATCTTTATTAAGGATATTAAAAAAAACGTAAAAAATAGAGTACCGCATGTCAAAAAAATTTGCAGCTATCACAGGTGTCAGTGGCTATGTACCAGACTACATATTGACCAATGCCGAACTTGAAAAAATGGTTGATACAACCGATGAATGGATTACCTCACGCACAGGTATTAAAGAACGCCATATTCTAAAAACACCCGGTTGGGCAACGTCTGACATGGCTGCCGAAGCCGTAAAGGGTTTGCTTGGAAAAACCAATACCAAACCCGAAGAAGTAGAAATGCTTATTTGCGCCACCGTCACGCCTGATATGCACTTTCCAGATACCGCCAATACCGTCTGCGATAAAGCAGGTTTAACCAATGCCTTTGGGTTTGATATCAATGCCGCTTGCTCTGGTTTTTTATTTTCATTGGTGACAGCCGCAAAGTTTATTGAAAGTGGCATGTATAAAAAAGTGATAGTGGTAGGCGCGGATATGATGTCAAGCATTGTAGATTATACCGACCGAACAACGTGCATCATCTTTGGAGACGGGGCTGGGGCTGTTATGCTCGAACCCACCAATGAAGGTGTCGGCGTTATTGATGCTGTTTTAAAAGGTGATGGCAAAGGGCGGGAATTTCTGCACATGAAAGCAGGTGGCTCGTCTATGCCCGCTTCTCATGAAACGGTGGATAAACGAATGCACTATGCTTACCAAATAGGGCAACCTGTTTTCAAAGCTGCCGTAAAAGGTATGAGTTCAACGATGGGCGAAGTTCTCCAACGCAATCACCTGACTGTTGATGATTTGGACTGGGTTGTGCCCCATCAAGCCAATAAAAGAATCATTCATACCGTGGCTGATATGGCGAACGTACCCCTCAGTAAAGTCATGGTCAATATCCATAAATATGGCAATACAACGGCTGGAACCCTGCCTTTGTGTTTGTGGGATTATGAACATATTCTCAAAAAAGGCGATAATGTCATGCTTACTGCTTTTGGGGGAGGCTTCACATGGGGTTCTGTGTTAGTGAAATGGGCTTATGATGGCTTAGAATTTGGTGTCTAAAAATCTCAAAATATCTCTTTTATGCTCAAAAATCTTTACCTCACACGCCGCTTTTTCATCGTTTTTGGAAGCGTTGCGTTTCTTTTTATTTTGAGTTTCACTTTTACTTGGTTGTTTCCGATGGCGCAAACAGCTTTGGTCTTATGCATTGGCGCAACTTTAGCAGATATTTTATTGCTTTTCAATAAAAAAACACGACTTGAAGGACAACGGCATTTGCCCAAATTGATGTCATTAGGTGATAATAATCGCATTCAGGTTGACATTTCAAACTACTCCAACCTCCGCTTACAACTGACTTTGATTGATGAAATTCCGTTTCAATTTCAAAAAAGAGACTTTGAAATGCGGCTTATACTGAGGGGGGGTGAAACACGACGAACGGAATACGATT
>JAYUQN010000616.1:0-3475 GCA_043756725.1 Saprospiraceae bacterium | reverse complement strand
CGGCTCATAATGGGCACATTGTTTTCTTTATCGAAGAAATAATAGACAAAATTTTCTTCTTCTTTGCCATCCACTTTGATAGGCTTTTTAGTCAATTTTACTTTATGACAAGCCGTACCTTCAATGGTTTCTTCGCCTTCTAAGGCAATTTTATAGCCTTTTTTAGCATAATCCACAAAAGGGTCTGGAATGTCTTGGTCTTCTTTCATATTAGCACTTTCTTCGGCTTCCATTTTTTCTGGTTTCATGGTCATAAAGTTGGTGCTCCAACCTTCTGTGCCGTCAAAACACATTTGCGTTACTTCTTTGCCTTGTAAAACAAACATCAACTTTTGCGCATTGGGTGCTTTTTGGAGCATCGTTACAGGAAACTCTTGACCTTGTGCCTTCACTTTAGCGGTCATTTTTAGGGTTTTCAAAGTAGCCCATTTGTCGCCACCTGTTTGTTTAAGGTATTTGGCAACCACGTCCTCAGCCGTTTGCGCTTGTGACACAGCACTGATTAAAAAGAAAAGCGCGACGGGGAGAAGTTTTACTAATTTTTTCATTGGAAATTTAATGTTTTAATTTTGAAAATAAAATTAGAGACAAAAGAAAGGGTGTGTTTATCGTTTCTCTAAAATTTTCGATAAACACAAGTTATATTAACGACCAAAGCAACGAAATATGTTGTGAAAACGATAACGTATCATACCTTTTTACCGTACAAGATTTTGGCGTTCTAAAAAAAAAGTGTAATTTTAGTTCTTAAAAATTGACAATCCGATGAAAAAAATCCTTCTCACGCTAAAAATCTGTTTCTTTTCGCTGTTTTTCATCACCTTTAGTTGTGACGATGATAACCCTAATCCCAATAATTATGGCGTTTTCCCAATGGATTTGAAAGTGGAACCATTGCCGAATGGTGGCTATCGTTATTCTTGGAATAAAATTAACAGTTCCGATTTTATTACTTATACCTTAGTTGGGTCTTCTACCGATTCTATCCCTTATATTTCAACATCTTCGCAATTGCCTCCAAAAACTGCGGTCATACAAGTCATGACAGACCATAATGCCATCACTTTCACAGACACAGTTAGCTTGCCCTCAGGCAATCCCTATATTAGGCTTTTTGCTTTTTTAAAGGGTCGCTCGTTGAGTAGCATCAATAAAAAACTAACGCCTATTGTAAATTTGAAAGAGTTGAGCATCGCTCCAAGCGAATTTTTTTACAGTGAAAAAAAGAAGATTTTGGTGGCAGTTGACATTTTTAGTGCAGCCACTAACTTTCAAGTCAGCTCAGGTAACTTACATTTCATCAATACAGATTCTTTACATTTTCCCATTCCAACAAGCCCAGTTTCGCTTTTCCAAGACAGTGAATTTTATATAGGTGATTTAAATTCGGGAACTGGCATTTTTGTTCCATCGAGTAATGGTTTTGGGTATAATTTTATCAATTTAGATACCCGTGCGGCTACTTTTGTAAATGTCATAAATGCTTCCATTTTTACTTTCAATTCGCCAACGACAAATTCACGGTGGGTGGTGAGTTCCAATTTTTTAAATATCACTAGTGCCCTTTTTCCTTCTACCAACAATCCTATTTCAAGTTTCGTTCAACCCATACCTACATCTATCAACGCCAATATTATTAATACCCCTTATTTTCTACGGCTGAAAAATGATAAGCGTACTTTTTTAGCCTTAAAACCCAATGTGGATGGGGCAAATACGCTCAGAGTTTTTAATTATGAAATATTGAATGATGGCAAATTACAATTATTGAAAGCTGTTACGCCTTCACTTAAAATAAACAACACTTTTTCTAAATCTACACCTTTTATTTTCACAAAAGATGATGCCTATTTTATTTGCGATAACAAAGGCTTGGTTTTCAATGCTTTAGATTTTACAAAATATAAAACGCTGGCAGAAGAAGTGCCAACGGGAGACAACATAAATTACATAGATTTTGTGCTCAATACTGTCCAAAGGACTCCCTTAGGAGAGGGGGGTAAAATTTATGCTTTACGCAACGGCGTTAGGGATAAAAAAAATCGCGTCGTTGATATTTTTACGTATCCCGATTTCAAACATGAGCGCAGTATTCCGTATAAAAGTACACCGACAAAATTGATATTGAAAAGCGATCATATTCTTTTAGTGGGTACGTCACCTAATAATAGCCGTGCGATTATGTTTGAAAAAGTTAATTTGTAAAACACTAACGTAAACCCAGATTTACTAAATTTTTGAAATTTAGTAAATCTAATTAAAACATTGATAATCAATAAGATACGATATTTATGAAAAAAATTATCCTCTTTTCCACCGTTTTATTTTTTGTAAAAACAATGGCAGCCCAAAGCGATACCGTGCGCACCACACCCGATACGATAAAGGTGAAAAATGAAAAGCAACTTTTAGAAGAAATCCAACGCGATATTGAAAAGCAAAATGGTAGAGTTACCGAACCGTCGGCGCCTGCTTCGCCTATCCAATATTACAAAGTTGTTGAAAAGCCAGTGGTGGTGAAAGAAAAGAAGGAAAGAAAACCATTGGCAGCACCACCCAAGCACTACAAGCATGAAATATCCTTAGAAACAGGCGTTTTTTTCAAGCAAGTCTTTCGCCTATTTGGCTTAGTACAAGATACGCAAACCTTCCCCGTTTCACCTTATTTGATAGCCTATAAATTTCGCCCCAATAAAAAAGGAGCCATACGCTTAGGCATAGGCGGCGATTTTGAAAATGCCAAAGAACAATTGGGTGGATTTGCGGATAATAAAACGATTAAAACTCAAAGCTATAATGCCCGTTTGGGTTATGAACTGACAATGCCCGTAGATGATAGATGGGTTTTCATGCTGGGCGCGGATGCTACGGGAGCGTTTTCAAAACAAACCAAAACCTTTGATTCGGGCTTTGACCGCAATATCCGAACAGTCACCAACAAAGGCTTTGGCTTAGGTTTTGTAGCAGGTATTCGATACGATTTTGGCTGGCGCGTGAGCTTAGGCAGCGAAACGAGTCTTGGATTCCTCAACAATACGGGGATTGAAAAAGATGAATTTACGTCCAATCCACAATTCAACAAAGTCGTAAGAGAAATCAAAGAGCAAAAAGTGAAATTTTATGGACCCGCAAATGTGTATTTGAATATCCGTTTTTAGCTTATGTACAAAAGAAGTGTTAAAGTTTAGAATTTTAACAGAGTGACATAAAATTTTAACACATATTCTAAAAATTTTAGTATAATTTTGTAAAACTTAAAAATGATGAATGTTGAATTTGCCCCCTTTCCGAAGGAACTCCTATGGAGCAGTATTTACGCTTCTGAAAACATCAATTCATCATTTATCATTCATAGTTCATCATTATTATAACCTTCTTTAATTCCATTTTCATGAAAAAACTAATAACAATTGCCTTCGGCTTCGCTACCGTTTTGGGTCTTGTGATAAGTTGCAAGCCCGACAACAACAACCTC
>JAYUQN010000615.1:0-3478 GCA_043756725.1 Saprospiraceae bacterium | reverse complement strand
ATAAATCCGAAGCTACTTCATATATTCAATTTTTATAAAATGGAATTTGATAACCAACAAGTTTGGATTGGCGTTGAAGATTTAACAAACGATAAAGCATTTGTTGAACAAGCAAATCAGGAGTTTCCTGCTAAATTGACCGATGCACTGCAACAAGAAGACGGTGGTTTCACAGCAAATCGTCGTGATTTCTTGAAATATCTCGGCTTTGGTGTGGGTGCTGCGACGGTTGCAGCAAGTTGTGAAATCCCTGTAAAACGGGCTATTCCGTATGTAGTGAAACCCGATAGCATTGTGCCGGGTGTTGCCAACTACTATGCCTCTTCTTTTGTCAATGGCAGCGACTATGTTTCTGTTTTGGTGAAAACGCGCGAAGGTCGTCCTATCAAAATTGAAGGCAATACTTTATCTAAAGTCACAAATGGGGCTACAAGTGCCAGAGCACAAGCGGCTGTTTTGAGTCTTTATGATACCAACCGTATTCAGGGTCCTGCTTCTGTTCAAGGTGAAAAAATTGCACAAACCACTTGGGCAAATTTGGATGCTGCAGTCAAAAGTAAATTGGCAGGTGGTCAAAACGTTATCGTATCCCACACGATTATGAGTCCGACTACACGGGCTGCGATTGCTGATTTTCAAAAGAAATATCCTAATACTAAGGTAGTTGTTTATGACCCCGTTTCATCTGCTGCTATTTTACAGGCAAATGATGTCAATTTCGGTGTCAGAGCTATTCCAGATTATGCTTTTGACAAAGCGGATGTTATCGTCAGTTTCAATGCAGACTTTTTAGGTACATGGATTTCACCCGTAGAATTTGCGGGACAATATGCTAAAAACCGTAAGGTGAATACTGAAAACCCGAAAATGAGCCGCCATATTCAAGTGGAAAGCCACATGAGCATGACAGGCTCAAATGCGGATAATCGTATTTTAGTGAAACCAAGCGAGCAAGGGGCTGCGATTCAAGCTTTATACAATGAAATTTCAGGCACAGGTGGTGCAACAAATATAAACACTAAGGCAGCAAAAGCCATTAAAAAAGTTGCTGCTGAGTTGTTAGCAGCAAAAGGTAAGTCATTAGTAGTGAGTGGTTCAAATAATGTTGGAGAGCAGATTTTAGTCAATATGATTAACGCCGCGCTCAATAGTTATGATGAAACCATTAGTTTCAAAGCAGCTAATTTGATGCGTCAAGGAGACGATGCGTCTGTTCAAAATTTGATGAATGAAATTGGTGGTTCTACCAATGTTTTTATCTTAAATTGCAATCCAGTTTTTGAGTTACCAAACGGTGATAAATTTGCAGCAGCCTTGAAAAAAGCAGGTTTAAGCGTGAGTTTCAATCAAACGATAGATGAAACAACTGCTGAATGTCAATATGTGGCTCCTGCCAACCATTTCTTAGAAAGCTGGGGTGATGCCAACCCTAAAATGGGTCATTACAGCTTAATTCAACCGACTATTTCACCTTTATTCGATACGCGCCAAGCAGAACACTCGCTTTTGACTTGGGCAGAAGTGGCGCCCCAAACAGAGCAACCGATGTACGATTATGTCCGCTCGGTTTGGCAAGCCAATATGTTTCCAAAACAAAAAGAGTTTTCAACTTTTCAAGGCTTCTGGGATGCTACCTTGCATGATGGCGTTCTTGAAACAGGGGAAACCAACGCAGCGAGAATTTTTGGTATCAATACAAATGTAGCGCAATATACATCAGCCATTTCACAACCGAATACGGCAAAAGATGCACTTGAAATTACGTTTTATGAAACCGTCAATATGGGCAATGGTCAATATGCCAATAACCCGTGGTTACAAGAGTTGCCAGACCCCGTTATGCGGACGGTTTGGGGTAATATTTTGTCAGTGCCTATGACATTTGACGGTGTCAATAATTTCGTTGGTTTCAATAATTTGAAAGATGGCGATAAAGTAAATGTCACGATTGGTGGAAAGAATTACGAGTGTGTGGTACAACGCCAATTCGGTCAGATGGAAGGCACAGTGGCTATTGGTTTAGGTTATGGACGTTCAAAAGCAGGTTTGTGCAATAATGTTGGTACAAACGTGCAGTCAGCGATACCCCTCAGTAATGGCTTGCCACAATATTATGCAACCAATGTGAAAGTGAGTGAAAAAGCAGGACATGACGATTGGTTCGCTTGCGTTCAACATCATCACACAATGGGTGTGACGGCAATGGGTAAAGAAGAAGGAAAGATTATCAATGCCGATGAAAAAGTATTGGGTCATAAAGGTTTTCAAGGCTCTTTGACTGAAAGAACGGTTATCCGCCAAACGAATTTGAAAGACATCAAGAAATTTGCGGAAGAGCTTAAAAAAGAGAGACATCATCACCAAGAACTCAATTCTTATACTTTATATCGGGGTCACCAAGATTTGTATCAAAGTGGTTTACACTGGTCAATGCACGTGGATTTGAATGCTTGTACGGGTTGTGGTGCTTGCGCTGTGGCTTGTATGGCTGAAAACAATGTGCCAGTGGTTGGTAAATATGAAGTACAACGCCACCATGAAATGTCTTGGATTCGCATTGACCGTTACTTTTATGGCGATGTTGAAAATCCAAGCACGGTTTACCAACCGATGATGTGTCAGCACTGTGATAATGCGCCTTGTGAAAACGTTTGCCCAGTGAATGCGACAAGCCACAGTTCAGAAGGTTTGAATCAAATGACTTACAACCGTTGTATTGGCACACGCTATTGCGCCAACAACTGCCCTTATAAAGTGCGTCGTTTCAACTGGCAAGATTATACAACAGCAGATATTTTCCCGTGGAATGAGCGCGATTTGATGGGTTCTACCTTAGGTTTCAATACAGATATGCCTTATGGTTCTGACAACTTAACGCGTATGGTTTTGAATCCAGATGTTACGGTACGGACGCGTGGTGTTATCGAAAAATGTTCTTTCTGTGTTCAGCGTATCCAAGAAGGTAAATTGACAGCGAAGAAAGAAACGCGCCAAATGCGGGATGGAGATGTGAAAACGGCTTGCCAAACGTCATGTCCAACAGGAGCCATCACATTCGGTAATAAGAACGATAAAGACAGTGAAATTAATAAAACCCGTAATTCAGATTTGAACTACTTGGTTTTAGAAGAAGTGAATACAGCATCTAATGTCACTTATTCGGCTAAGGTGATTAACAAAATTGAAAAATTGGATGCTTAATATCGTACCACGGACTTTAGTCCGTGCTGCTATGTTACAACGCGCGGACTAAAGTCCGTGGTACGAGAATATCAAAATAAAGAACATAAATGCTTGATTTTCAATAAAATACAAAATCAAGTGTCATAATTAATAAAGATGAGTGCAATAGTTTCGCCAACAAGAGAAGCGTTAATTCTGGGTAGTAAAACCTACCATCAAATAACGGAAGACATTTGCCGACCAACGGAAGCGGCACCCTCGAAAGAGTGGATTTTTGGTTTTATTGCAGCAGTTG
>JAYUQN010000614.1:0-9703 GCA_043756725.1 Saprospiraceae bacterium | reverse complement strand
TGTTAGGTATTACAATTACTGAAATAAAGCTTTTGTCTGTTGAAAATAAACTTACAGACGATGCTGTCGCAGTAAAGTTTGATTTTCGATGCAAAATATACGGTCAATATGTGGTTATAGAGATGCAGCAACGATATAAGATAGACGTGGTTAAACGTTTTTATTTGTATCATTCTGTATCTACAGCCTTGCAATTAGAAACCTTAACACCTATAAAAGTTGTAAAACCCAATGGAGAAACTTACACAGAAAAGAACTATTCAGGCTTAGAACCTGTTATTACTTTGATATGGATGGTGGACGACATGTTAGGTTTTGACGAGGACTTTGTTGCTTTTACAACCCTACCCGAATCTGCAAAAGATTTTATAACCGATACAGATTTGTGGCAACAACCGCTTGAAAATATTTTAGCAGCAAGAAAAAAGACCTTGAAAATCCTTGAAAATGATACTAAAGGACTTGACTTTTTCACTAAAAATAGGTTAATTTATGTTTTACAAAGAAACATCATAAGAAACCAATGCACACATTTACCTTATTTTAAATACTTCGATTTTGCAAATATCAGTAGAAATATCAATAATACAGAAAAAGATTTTTCAAAATTTAAACATGATAAAGACATGGCAGAAATCATAAATAGATTAAGAAAAGATAAATTGTCTCCCGAAGAATTTAAATACGTTTCAGACCTTCAAAGTTATGAAATTCTCTTTGAACGCCTAAATTCTGACCATAAAGCAGAACTTGCCCGCCAAAAGAAATTTGTTTTCAATCAACAACTAATTGCCGTAGAATTAGAGAGACAAAAAGCAGAACAAGAGAGAAAAATAGCAAAACAAGAAAAACAAAAAGCAGAACAAGAAAAACAAAAAGCAGAACAAGAGAGAAAAATAGCAGAACAAGAGAGAAAAATAGCAGAACAAGAAAAACAAAAAGCAGAACAAGAAAAACAGAGAGCAGAACAAGAAAAACAGAAAACTGAATTATTGAAAATAAAATTAGCCAAAATTCTCTTGCAACAAGGTAATACGATTCCGATAATTGCGCAGACCTTAGAAGTTAGCATTGAAGAAGCAACGAAATTGGTTGAATGGATTGAAAATAATAAAGCCTAATATTTCGGAACAAACAGCAAAGCCCTTAATTCTCTGATATGATGGTTAAGGGCTTTGCACTTTTTTTAAACATGAACCTCCTCACTTGAAGAAATCGCCCACAAACCCAAAAACGTCAACAACCCATTTAATATCAATATCTCAAAATCAAATTTATAATTAAACCACGCCACCGAGTTTTCATTGATGATATAAGTCAAAATGGGCGAAGCGATACAAATATAAGGTGCAAGATTGTCTCGTATTTTTCTTTTTGTTAAAAATCCGAAAGCGAATAAACCCAGAAGCGGACCATACGTATAACCCGCTGCCTTGTAAATGGCTTCAATCACCGATGAATTGTTGATAAAATAGAATAAAATAATGATAAAAAACAGTAAAACAGAAAAGCCCAAGTGCACAAGCGTCCGTGTTTTTTGAGTGCCTTCCTCCTTCTTTTTATCAAAACCTAAAAAATCTATACAGAAAGCAGTTGTTAAAGACGTCAAAGCGGAATCCGCACTTGCATACGTGGAAGCCAATAGCCCGAGTAAAAACATGACACCAATAACCCATGTGGAATGTTGAAGTGCAATGGTTGGAAAGAGTAAATCTGTTCGAGGAGTACCGTTTACAACTGGAATATCAATATTATTCTGTTTGGCATACATGAAAAGTAAAATGCCCAAACTGAGAAACAGAAAATTAATAAAAGCCAAGAGCGTTCCATAGCTCACCATATTGATTTGCGCCCCTTTGAGTGTTTTCACCGTCAAATTTTTCTGCATAATGTCTTGGTCAAGACCCGACATAACGATGCAAATACTCGCCCCAGAAAGGAATTGTTTAAAGAAGTTTTTAGGGTCTGCCCAACCGTTTTCAAAGTAAAATACTTGTGATTTTGGACTGTCTTTTATGGTTGAAATTACGCTGCCAAAGTCTAAACCCAGTTTGTCGCCCAACATGAAAAGGGTTAAAATTAATGTACCTATAAGACAGAGCGTTTGTATCAAATCCGTCCAAATGATGGTTTTTACACCGCCTTTGTAGGTATAAGACCATATCAAACCAATGGTAACAGCTACCGTAACCCAAAAAGGAATACCGAACTCTTTGGTCACAAACTCGTGCATCACGATAGCCGCCAAATATAATCTGAAACCCGAACCAACCGTGCGCGACAGTAAAAAAAATGCTGAACCCGTTTTATAACTCGCTATTCCAAACCGTTTTTCAAGATAGGTGTAAATGGAAATCAAATTGAGTTTGTAATACATCGGCATCAGTACAAAAGCAATAACCGCATAGCCCAGCAAAAAACCCATCACCGTTTGCATATACGACATGGAACGTGCCTCCACCCAACCGGGAACTGATATGAAAGTAATGCCTGAAATAGACGTCCCAATCATGCCGATAGCAATCAAATACCACGGCGATTGACGTTTTGCCATAAAAAAGGAATGGTTATCCGACGAGTCACGGCTTGTGAGCCAAGCAATGCCCATGAGCATAGTGAAATAAGCGACGATGATGCCGAGAATAAGTTGCGGAGACAATTGAGATGACATAAAAAGAGGATTTGATTAATTTTGAAAATGAGCCACAAATTAACGAATTAAACGAATTGGCAAATTTTTTTCTTTTCTTTCGTGAAAATTCAAGAATTATACTATGAAAAAAGCCTCATTTTCCTATTAAAAATGAGGCTTTTTAAGAAAATACAAAGAAAAACATTCAAAATACTGAGGGGTATTCAAGCCGCTTGTAAAATAAAATCCGCCTCAATTTTCAAAATTTGGTGCAGTTTTTTAGCCATATCAATGTCAATCCGTCTTTTACCCGCCATTAAATCAGAGAGTTTCGACTCTGAAATATCCAGCAAACATGCCATTTCTTTTTGTTTCAAATTCATTTGTATCATTTTAATACGCAATACTTCCACAATACTCCGAGGTTTGCGGATAGGCATAAGCGGAATAGCATCTTCATAAATCTCTGCCATAAGTGAAAGCCGTTGCAATTCCTCGGCATCTTGTTTATTAAAAGCCTCAAAGCCGCCTTGATGCGTTGCATGTTGTAAGTATTTTTCAATATCATTCATGACATCAATGTATTGGTCATGGGTTTCTATTTTTGTTATCATAGCAGTGAATTCGATTGTTGGCAAAAAGTGCGACATGAATGTTTTTTATGTCTTTTACCCGCCCTACAAAACCCGCTGTCAATCTATCGGGAATAACATTGAGTTCAAGAGGCTCTCTACCACTGCCTTTGTTTTTATTGAAAAATAAGTAATAAACCAAGCTGATTGTGGCAGGCACAAAGCCAATAAAAGGCTCAAAGGGGAATGAAAAAGGCTGTTTAGTACACTCAAAAGTGAACCATGTTGCAGATACGACCATGAAAAAAGCAGCGATAAATATTTCTTTGCGGTTTTCGTCGAAGTTGATAAACATGTCGTTTCATTGTTTCTACAATATTACGACAATTTTTATTACGTTGGTTGATTACAATAAAAAAGGAGATGAATCTATGCTGCCTTACTTAATAGAGGTTCTTTTTTCATAATACTTTCAAGATTACGGATATAACTTTTGACATATTCCAAATCTTCGGGATTGCCCGTTTTCAACATTTCAGAAAGCGTTTTATAAATGAAATCCGTTCCTTCTGTCATCCATTGAAACAAGTCATCTGGCGAGAGGCTGAACATGAACTCTTTTACTGCATCCATTTCCTCTGCTTCGGATTGGCATTTTTTATATTTTTTCAACAATTTAGAATGATCTATTTTTTTCATTGATTTAACTCATTGTCAATTTGATTAATAATATCTGTCAATTCATTGATACGGTCAAGTAGCTCGTCACGCATATATTCTAATCTTTTTTTACCAAGTTTTTCTATAAAACGAGATTCATAAATGACACTCAAATGAAGTGATTGTTGCCTAATCTTTCTTTCTTGATAGTATTGCTCAAGTAGTTTACGTTTTTCTAACATAATTGGGAGGTATTGAATGTATAATTTTCTTTTGTATTTGCAAATATAAAGGTTATTTCCTTTTTTCAAAACATTTTTTAGTGAAATCCAAAAAATATTTTATCAATGTTTGCCCCTCAGTATCAAGCCACTTGCAGAATAAAATTCGCTTCAATTTTCAAAATTTTATGCAGCTTTTTAGCCATATCTATATCAATCCGTCTTTTACCCGCCATTAAATTAGAGAGTTTAGACTCTGAAATTTCACTACCCTTTGAAACGGCTTTTTATTTGCCTTTTCATCTAAAAAAGAATTATAATTTTTACCCAAATACTAACTTTGAAACTTATGTGATAAAACCACTTTATTTATTTCATCTAAAAACTATCTTTGCCATGTTTAATCAAACCAAACGCCTAATCCTCTTTATAAGTCTGTTTTTAAATATGACTGGTTACGCTCAAGATACTTATCAAACGCCACCAAAAGCCTTAGCCGATTTGGTGAACGCCCAACCTACCCCCTCAGTATCCGTCAATTCTAAGGGTACTTTGATGGTCATTATTGAACGGTCTGAATTGCCCAGCATTGCTGATTTGGCGCAACCTGAGCTGAAATTGGCGGGTTTACGAATCAATCCTTTGACCAATGGCGGCAGCCGTCAATCGTATTTTCTCAATTTTAAAATAAAAAAATTGAGCGATAACAGTGAAACGCAGGTGACTGGACTGCCGCAAAACCCCAAATTTGGTGCTTTGATGTGGTCGCCCGATGAAACAAAAATCGCTTTCACTCATACCCTTGATACTAAAATTGAGCTGTATATTCTCGATATTGCTACGGCAAAGGCTTCTAAACTATCAGATTTACCCCTCAACGGCACGTTGGGTTCTGCCGCCTCGTGGCTACCCGATAGCAAAGGGCTTTTATTGAAAACAACGGTTGCCAATAGAGGCAACGCCCCACAAGTCAGCCGTGTGCCTGTAGGACCGAATAGTCAAGAGAATCTCGGTAAAAAAGCACAAGCACCCACCTATCAAGATTTGTTGAAAAATGCGACCGATGAAAAACTGTTTGAATACTATTGCACATCCCAAATCGTGAAAGTGTTACTAAATGGTAAAACGCAAAACATTGGTTCGGCAGGCGTTATCCCCTCAGTAAGCGTTTCACCCGATGGCAAATATATTTTGACAGAAACCATTAGCCGCCCGTTTTCATACCTCGTCACTTTGAGGTCATTTCCGACTAAAATTGAAATTGCAGACATAAACGGCAAAGGTGTTCGGGTTTTAGCCAATAACCCATTACAGGAAAATCAACCCTGGTCGCAAGATGCCACTACGCCTCACCCGCGCGCCTTTGGTTGGCGAGCAGATGCTCCCGCAACAGTCTATTGGACAGAAGCCCAAGATGGTGGTGACCCTAAGAAAAAAGTAGAATTTAGGGATAAAATTTTCACCCTCAATGCGCCTTTTAATGACGCGCAAAAAGAGCTATTTGCGACAAAATACCGTTCAAGAGGCATTGTATGGGGCAACGATAAAGTGGCTATGACCACCGAATATTGGTGGGAAACCCGTCATTTAATCCATAAAATTATCAATCCGAGCAACCCATCTGAGCAAAAAGTGCTGTTTGATATGTCTTCCGAAGACCGTTATAACGACCCGGGCGATGCTGAACTCAAACGCAACCAATACGGGCGTTATGTTTTAGACATCAATAAAAACAATGACATCATCCTCTTCGGGGAAGGGGCTTCACCCGAAGGTGACCGCCCTTTTGTGGACATGATGAATTTGGATACAAAAGAGAAAAAACGTTTATGGCGTTCCGAAGCTCCTGTTTTTGAGCGTCCCGTAGCTGTTTTAGACGCTGAAAAGGGTGTTATCTTGACAACACGTGAAAAGCCCGATGAAAATCCAAACTTCTATACCCGCAATCTGAACAATAAAGATTTGAAGCAGATTACGGCTTTTCCACACCCTAATCCCCACGTAAAGGGTATTAAAAAACAACTTTTACGCTATAAACGCAACGATGGTGTGGAATTAACCGCTACCCTCTATTTACCCGCAGGCTATAAAAAAGAAGATGGCCCTCTGCCTACTTTTTTATGGGCATATCCAACTGAATATAAAAACAAAGATAATGCAGGACAAGTCTCTGGTTCTGATTATCAATTCAACCGCATCAGCTATCAAGGCGCTGCTGTGATGGCGACAATGGGCTATGCTGTTTTAGACAATGCGTCAATTCCAATTGTGGGCGAAGGCGATAAAGAGCCGAATGATACCTATATCGAGCAATTGGTGGCAAGTGCCAAAGCTGCCATTGATGAAGGCGTGCGTTTGGGTGTTGTGGATTCCGCGAGAGTGGGCGTAGGTGGTCACTCTTATGGTGCTTTTATGACAGCTAACTTATTGACACACAGCAAGTTATTTAAAGCTGGCATCGCGCGCAGTGGGGCATACAATCGTACTTTAACCCCTTTCGGTTTTCAAGCTGAACCCCGCAACTATTGGCAAGCGCAAGACATCTATACCAAAATGTCACCTTTCACGTATGCCGATAAAATGAAAACGCCTATGTTGATGATTCATGGCGAAGCAGATAACAACACAGGCACTTACCCTGTCCAATCCGAACGCTATTATTCAGCCCTCAAAGGCATGGGCGCAACGGTGCGTTTGGTCATGTTGCCCTATGAAAGTCATGGTTATCAAGCGAAAGAGTCGCTCTTGCACATGCTTTCTGAAATGAATACGTGGATGGAAAAATATGTGAAAAATACGAAAAAATTGCCGTAAAATCATTAAATTACTACTTAGCTGTATCACGGACTTTAGTCCGTAGTAAGGCTAAGTAGTATCACAGCAATTTCCGCTTTGGATTTTTACCACATAGAAACAGTAGAGATGTTACATAGGGAACATAGAGATTTAGTGCAAAAACCTATGTTTTCTATGTAACAAACCTAATGTGCCTATGTGGTAAAATCTCAAAGCGGAAATTGCTGGTAGTATCATTTTAAAAATTGTAAAGCATTGATTTTTCCCAAAGGGATGCCTTCGGCACAACGCTTTCTTAATTCATCATTCATCATTTATCCCATAGGGATTCCTTTGGAATAATTCATCATTTCCTAAAGGTATAGTTTCATTCTTCAATTATAATAACATCCAACGTATCAATGCACTCAAAATAAACGTCTTCAATAGCCAAATTTAAGATGGGGTGTATCACTTCACCCGCCACTTCCATCAAAGGGACAAGGGCAAAATTGCGCTCGTGCAAGTGGGGATGTGGGATTTTCAAATCGTCCTGCTCTACAATGTCTTCATTGAAAAGCAAGATGTCAATATCAATCACGCGGTCTGCCCATTTTTCAGACCGAACTCTGCCCATCAATTCTTCAATTTTAAAAATATTTTTCAAAACGACTTGCGGATACTGAGAGGTCTCCACAGCAAGGGCTTGATTGTAAAAATTGGGCTGTCCCGTTTTTCCCCAAGCCTGCGTTTCGTAAAAATGAGAAATGGTAATTACTTTACCAATATATTGCTCAATCAAGGCTTTTGCGCGGTTCAGATTGTCCTCACGGTTGCCCATATTTGAGCCTGTTAAAAGGTAAGCGATGTTGTTTGTTGTCATATATCATTAATTTTCAAATCAGCCAGCATATTATCCAACTCTTCTTTGAGCGAATAGCGTTCTGGAAAGTCTTTTTTCAAACCGGCAATAAGGGCATCTGCTAAGTCTGAACCATTTTTTTCAAGATAGTTTTCTAAAATACTGCGAACCCTTTGAGCAGGCGGGCGACCCAAATGCGAATAAAGATATTCGTAGAGAATATTTTTATGCAAATCAAGTGTTTTTATCGAATCTATACGCCACAACTCGACTCCATAACGGCGTAATAACTCAATGGATTGTATGCTTTTTATGAAATCAAAGAGCTTATCGTATTGTTTTTCAGCACTATAAATGGCTGCCAATGCGTCCCGTTTTTCAATCCTATAAGGTTGATTTTCAACGTTTTGTACTATTTTTTTGAAATCACTGGTAGAAATTTTATACTTTTTTAAAAGCATCAAATAGTCAACATTGAGCGACGCCAAAAAGCGTTTTTCAGCATAAAAAAGCACCCCCTCAGTATCTGACTCTTTCTGGGCTATTTGTAGTAAAAAATTTTCTATTTGGTCGGTCAAAACAGGCTTGTTTTTATATATTTTCAAACCATTCAAACACAGGCTTTTAGCCAATATCCAATCGCCATTTTCAATAGAATTTTGAACCGCAAAAAACAAGACCTCGGGGTTTTGAGACGCGCCCAATATCATATCACTCGCCTCTTCTACCCTACCCGTTTTTTGAAGAAATTGTATTTTTTGTGTTAAAAGGCGGTCTTGTAAATCAAATTTACCTCTGGTGGCAACTATTTGATTTTCAATGATTTGTATCACCGCATCCGTCCTAAGTTTAGAATCTGCATGATACAAAAGCCAATCGAAAAGATTGTCTGAAAATAAGAATCGGGCGTTTTGAGCATATTCATTTAAGGTGAAATCCCAAATTTTTTCAGACAATTCGGGTGAAACAAGCACCTCAGAATACCCCCTCAGTATATCACCCAATTGACCCTGCCTTTTTTCCAATTTCGTTTTGGGCGAGTCGCTCGACCTCAAATAACGATGCACGAGCGGCAATGACAATTTTATCAATTCAAAAGCAGTTACCAATTCTCCAGTTTTAAAATGCCCTTCTGCTTTTTGACGCAACTCATCGAGCATCGTAAAAAACTGCAACCAACCTTTGGGCGTAAACTTACCTTTGGGGTTTTTTATGGAACGTAAAGTATTGTCTATCAATGTTTTATAATGTTCCACAAAATCGCCAGACATCATATTGCCCGCAAAGCGAGTTTTCAAAGCGAGTGCAAACTGCTTGTCTTGACGGGCATAATCAGCAATAAATTCCACCAATTGAGCGGCTTCAATGCGTTTCAAAATATTAGGAACCGTGAGTTTAGCAGGCGTTTCAGGTTCCAGTTTCACCGCTTTTTGTTTAGCCGCTTTAGCTTCTTGCAAAATCTGTCGGCGTTTCAACAAAGCCAACAAGGTAGCTGCCACGTGCGGGCATATAGTTTGCGCTTTGAAAACAGGGCAATCGCAGGTAAAATTTTTCACTTTCACCCCATTGAGTTGTATTTCAGTGTCAACCGATGCACCTGAAAGCTCTTCAAAATGCGCCAACCACAAGTTTTTCTCAACTTCGTCTAAAGCCAGCGGCGACAACGCCTCTGCCAAAGCAATGATGTCGTCTTCAATATTAAGTTCTAAATCCGATAATGGAAAGTTCGCTTTCACCCTTAATTTGTTGTTCGTTTATGATATGACGGGTTGGTTAAGAATAACTTGCAAAGTAAAACCTATTTTAATACTCTTGCAAATTTAATTAAAAAAGGGCATCTCTAAAAACTCAAAAATCTTTGATAAAATTTCAGAATCATAAATTTGTTGCTGTAATTTTTCGTGTGCAAATGTAGAGACGTTGCAGTGCAACGTCTCTACGTGGTTCATTTTAACAAGGTTATTGAAACAAAATACCCTAT
>JAYUQN010000613.1:0-3481 GCA_043756725.1 Saprospiraceae bacterium | reverse complement strand
GTTGCGCTGTCAAGCCAACCTCATCACGTGCCATATTTGAATTGAGGTTAATGACATGGCGGTAAGTAATTATGCCCGACGCCATGTTTTGGGCATTTAAGTAAATAATACTATAAATCCATATTAAAATTAAAATAAGGTATTTCATTTTTATTTGATATTATTATGATTTTACAAAATGAAAAATAAAAGGCTGCTTTTGGCTTTTGACATTTTTGAATTTAAAAGACCAAATCTTCTTATCTCTGCATTAATGCTTTAAGCTTTGCAACAGCTTCAGCACAAGTATTACCCGAAGCTACATATCTTCTTCCACTAGCTGTATCACAATAAGCATAGCAGATAAGAGCATTTACTTTGTTTTCAGTAATCTCAATTTGTTTAGCCTTAACGACCAATGTCTTCGCAGAAGCCGTATTAGCCAAAGCGAACATAGAAATAGCGATAAATAATGATTTCATAATTGTTAAATTTAAATGATTAAAAAATAAAGTTTTGTTTGGCATCAATGCACCAAAAGCAGCTGGTGCAAAGGTGAAACATAAGTTTATTTTTCACAACAATATAAATTTACCATTTTTTGCCTTTGTTCTACCTCATTTATCGCTATTTCCGTTTTTTTTGCCTTCGTTCTCCCCTTTTTCCCTTTTATTGCGGAGGCGGACCAAAAGCCTCATAAATTAAACCTTGCTCTTGGGGGAATATCAAGCCGGGAGGAAGTTTTATTTCATGAAATTTGAGTCTTGCACTGAAAACTTTTTCACTGATTTTGTACTCTTGATAAAACTCTTGTCTTGTTTTAGTCGGTACAATTTTCGATTGCCACCATTTTGCATTTTCAGCGTTTTGTTCTTGTTTTGCCATATTTTTTTAAGTTTTGTTTACTATTTGTTATTAATTTTACGCATTCGCTCCATTCCTACGGAATGGAATGGAATGGAATGGAATGGAATGGAATGGAATGGAATGGAATTTTTATACATATTAGCAAATGTATTACTAAAACGAATGACTTAATAGCCTATTGTATGAACAGTAAGATTGATTGTATAAATGGTAAGAAAAACTGTATGAATATTAATTTACCCACCAATTTTTAGTGCAAATAATTTTAAAATTTATCCGAAATTTGCTTGAAATTTAATTTTATTATGAATCAATCTTTTATTAATACTCTTGCATTTGCCCGTCAAATGGACAAAGCCGACCCTCTGCGCACTTTCAAAAAGCGTTTTCACTTTCCCAAACACACAGATGGTAAAAATAAAATATACCTCTGCGGCAATTCATTGGGATTGCAACCGAAAAACACTAAAAAACATATCAACGATATTTTACACAATTGGCAAGACCGAGCCGTTGAAGGGCATTTTTCAGGTGAAATTCCTTTCACAACTTACCCCGAGTCTTTGAGTGAAACACTGGCTACAATTGTCGGCGCAAAACCACAAGAGGTGGTAGTTATGAATACTTTAACCGTTAATTTACATCTTTTAATGGTCTCTTTTTACCGTCCTACGAAAGAGCGCTATAAAATTTTGATAGATTATAATCCTTTTCCATCCGACCGTTATGCCATCGCCTCCCAAATTCGTTTTCATGGTTTTGACCCTGAAACAGCCATTATTGAACCCAAACCTAAAGCAGGTTCTGCGTTGATTGAAACCGATGATATTTTACAACTCATTGAAAATGAAGGCGATACCATCGCTTTAATATTGGTAGGCGGCATCAATTATTATTCGGGGCAATTCTACGATTTGGCTAAAATTACTGAGGGGGGTCATAAAAAGGGTTGTTTCGTTGGTTTTGACCTCGCCCATGCTGCGGGTAATGTGAAACTCGATTTGCACAACAGCGGCTGCGATTTTGCGGTGTGGTGTACTTATAAATACCTCAATGCAGGACCCGGTGCTATTGCCGCTTGCTTTGTGCATGAACGCCATGCGCAAAGTGTTTTACCCCGTTTTGAAGGTTGGTGGGGCTATGAAAAAGCCACCCGTTTTAAGATGCAACCCGATTTTGTACCCATTGGAGGGGCTGAATCGTGGCAATTGAGTACGCCACCCGTACTTTCGATGGCAGCTATAAAAGCGTCTTTAGAAATTTTTGAGGAGGCAGGTTTTGACAATCTGGTTGAAAAATCAAGACTTTTGACGGGTTTTGCGGAGTTTTTAATCAATGAAATAAATGTAGAGACGTTGCAATGCAACGTCTCTACGGTACGTATCATTACACCTAAAAATCCCGAGCAACGGGGTTGTCAATTATCAATCCAAGTAAAAGAGGGTGAAAAATCGCTGTTTTATAATTTACTTGAACACGGCGTTGTGGCAGATTGGCGAGAGCCTGATGTGATACGGGTTGCGCCTACGCCGCTTTATAATTCGTTTGAAGATGTTTTTAGGTTTGTGGAGATTTTGAAAATTCTTGTGCTGAAATAAAAATAAAAGACTATTTTTGTAAAAAAAACATATATGGCAAGAGATAAAACGCACGCATTTTTTAAAGAAACATTGGAGAAAGAAGGGTGGGATGTTACTGATGACCCTTTATATCTTAAAATGGGATCTATTCCTATTCACATAGATTTGGGAGCTGAAAAACTTATAGCTGCTGAAAAAGGAAATGAAAAAATTGCCGTTGAAATCAAGACATTTGGGATTATTTCATTTATAACAGCTTTATATGAAGCCGTTGGTAAATTCATCATTTATCGAAAAGCATTAGCGGTGTTGAAACCCGACAGAACGCTGTATTTGGCAATTCCAGACGATGTTTTTAAAAAAATTGATAGAGAGCCAATACTGAAAGCGGTATTTATGGAAGAAAAAATCAAACTTATTTTATATAAAACTGATATTCAATTAATAACATCATGGATAGAGTAAAAAAATATCAAAAAGCCATATTGAGCATTTTAAACGAATATGCTAAAATAAAATACGCCAATGTAGATGGTGAAAATCAAGTAGTGGCGGATAAGGAAAAGCATATCTATCAAGTCGTCACAACGGGTTGGGAAGACGGGTTATATATCAATGATTGCCCAATGCGTTTCGATATTATCAACAATAAAATTTGGATACAACAAAACAATACTGAATGGGAAGTTGGCGAAATGTTTAGGGAAATGGGTATATCCAAATCAGAAATTGTATTAGGGTTTTTAAAACCTTCTACTCGGGCTTTGACGGATTATGCGGTAGCTTAATGTCGATAATTTTAAACCAATTTTAAACCAGTCTCAATTATGGCAAGAACGAAAAAAATTCTTTTAACAGAAAACCAAATCCCTCGCCAGTGGTACAATATCCAAGCTGATATGCCCAATCCCATGTTGCCCCCACTCCACCCGGGCACACGAGAACCAGCAGGACCGCAAGATTTTATCCCCTTGTTTCCGATGGAGTTGATAAAACAGGAGGTGTCACAAGAGCGTTACGTTGAAATACCCGACCAAGTGCGGGATATTTATAAA
>JAYUQN010000612.1:0-9727 GCA_043756725.1 Saprospiraceae bacterium | reverse complement strand
AATATAGGGGTGATTTGACTGGACTTCGATATTGTTAAAATACGCCCGATTTTATTAGGGCAAGTCGAGGGAGTAAAGTTCAATGCCATTAAGCTAAGGATTTATTGTTCGATTTATTCGGGGTTTATGTAGAGACGTTGCAATGCAACGTCTCTACGTAAACCTTGGGTTAGCTTATTGGCATTGGAGTAAAGTTCGCACCATAAATTCATCATTTATCATTCATAATTCATCATTGAAAAAATTTGGCTAGAGTAAAAGTGAATATATATTTTTAGGGTGGTTGCCGCAAGGCAACCACCTTTTTTCGTTATAAAAAATTACGGAATTATCGGCTAATTGGAACATTGCTTGAAAAGCGACACGTATCGGATACTTCAAAAGTATCCGATACGTTGAAAATCAATGACTTACGTTTTTTGTTCCAATTAGCCGATAATTCCGAAAAATTATTTCACCCGCTTTAATTTTTGTGCTTTACCGCCAACGTGATAGCTTTTTGAAATTAAGTTTATCCAGAAGCTATTTTTTCACCTAAAACAGTATATATTTGTTGAAAATGAATGAAAAGCCAAGAAGGTATACTAAAGTGAAAGTGGTTTTCGGATTTTGAAAGCAACTGTAGCGGCGACTTTAGTCCAATGCCATTAAGCTAAGGAATTTTACCGCAGGTTTACGTAGAGACGTTGCAGTGCAACGTCTTAGCGTTAGGCAAATTTGACCACAACTAAGACGTTGCAGTGCAACGTCTCTACATAAAACCCGAATAAATTTAACAATTATTCCTTAGCTTAATGGCATTGGACTAAAGTCGCCGCTACAGTTGCCTCCCAAATCCGAGAACCACTTTCTGTTCAGTATAAATAAAAACAACCGAATCAGTTGAAGTGCTAGGTTAATCGAATTTGAGATTGCGACCTCTAAATACTGAGGGGGCTTTCAATTATAAAAAAGTATGGAATCTACACCCGAAGCTATCCTAAAACAATATTGGGGTTTTGATACTTTCCGACCCTTGCAACGTGACATCATACAGGCGGTTTTAGACGGTCAAGATGCCCTTGCGCTGCTGCCGACGGGTGGGGGTAAAAGTCTGTGTTTTCAAATACCTGCGCTTCAAAAGGAGGGCGTTTGCATCGTCGTTTCCCCTTTGATTGCTTTGATGAAAGACCAAGTGGGCAACCTTAAAAAGAGGGGCATTGCCGCCGCCGCTATTTTTTCAGGGATGCACTACAAAGATATTGACCGTCTTTTCGACAATGCCGTATATGGCGGCTTGAAATTCCTCTACCTCTCGCCTGAGCGTTTGATGACGGAGTTGGCAATTGAACGCATCAAACGCATGAAAGTCAGTTTGATAGCTGTGGACGAAGCACATTGTATCAGTCAATGGGGCTACGATTTTCGCCCGCCTTATCTCAAAATTGCGGCTTTGCGCGAGTGGTTGCCCGATGTGCCTATATTGGCTTTAACCGCTACGGCAACGCCCGATGTGGTCAAGGATATTAGCGATAAATTAGAGTTTCGCAAAGGATTTCAACATTTTCAACAAGATTTTAATCGCTCAAATTTGGCTTATATTGTCCGAAATGTGGAGGATAAAGAGAGTAAATTATTGGAGATTTTTAATAAAACTAAAGGCAGTGGCATTGTCTATACCCGCAACCGCAAACGGACGAAAGAGATAGCACAATTGCTTCAAAAATACCAAATTTCAGCCGATTTTTACCACGCAGGGCTGCCTCCCGAAGAGCGCAACGCCAAGCAAGACGACTGGATTTCAGATAAAACCCGTGTCATTGTTGCCACAAATGCCTTTGGTATGGGCATAGACAAACCCGATGTGCGCACGGTGGTGCATACCGATTTACCCGATTCGTTGGAAGCATATTTTCAAGAAGCGGGTAGGGCAGGGCGTGATGGACAAAAAGCATATTCGGTTTTACTCTACAACAAGTTGGATGCCGCTGTGCTTGAAAAACAGTTTGAAAATGCCTTTCCAGACATGAAAGACATTCGTCAAACATATAGCGCGTTGGGCAGTTTTTTACAATTGGCAACGGGCAGTGGGGCAGGAGAGAGTTTTGATTTTGATATTGTCCTTTTCACCCAACGTTTCAAATTGGATTTGTTGAAAACATACTCTTGTTTTAAAGTGCTAGAACAGGACGGTTGGGTCGCTTTTACTGAGGGGGTGTTCATGCCTTCGAGTTTGAAAGTAGCAGTGAATCGAGAGACTTTATACGATTATCAGTTGAAAAATCGGGATGCGGAAAAGATTTTCAAAGGCATTTTACGCGCTATGACGGGCGTTATGACCGATTTTGTAGAGTTTAATGAAACCCGTATGGCGCAATTTCTGCAAATGTCGGTCATAGATTTTGAAAAATCGTTGCATCGTTTTCATTTGGATAATATCATCGAATACCGCCCGAGAAAAGACAAGCCGCAATTGACTTTTCTGCGAGAAAGGGTTGATTCTCAATCGCTTACGATTGATTATACTTTGTATATGTTTCGTAAAAAACGGGCTGAATATCGCTTTAAAAAAGCGATTGAATATGCGGAGTTACCAATATGCCATGCACAACAATTGCTGCATTATTTTGGGCAACACGATGCCAAACCTTGCAAAATCTGCGATGTCTGTATCGAACAAACTAAGACCGCTTTGGATAGCCATGATTTTGAGGTTTTCAAAGAGAAAATAGTAAAACTGCTGAAACGAGAGCCGCTATCGCTGAAAGATATTGCCGATTCTTTCACTGAAAAACACAGAACAAAAGTGATTCAAACAATCGGTTTTATGCTTGATGAAGGCGTTTTAAAAAAAGATATTGACAAGTTTTCGCTATGAAAAAAATAATTTTCACTGTCACCAACGATTTGACTTATGACCGCCGTATGCAACGCATCTGTACCTCTTTAGCAAAAGTGGGTTATGATGTTTTGTTAGTCGGTAGAGAATTGAAGGATTCGCAACCCTTTGAAAATCAACATTTTAAGAGCAAACGATTTAAGTTAATTTTCAATAAAGGTAAGTTTTTTTACATAGAGTATAATGTGCGTTTGTTGTTTTGGCTTTTGTTTCAACGCTTCGATATAGTCTGTGCTATTGATTTAGATACCATTTTACCGTGTTTTTTAGTGAAAATACTGTCTGAATGGACTCCTATGTCCAAAGGACTCCTTTCGGAGGAGAGGGGGGGTAAAACGATGGTGTATGATGCGCATGAGCTTTTCACAGAAGTGCCAGAAGTGATTCGCCGCCCCACCATTCGCAAAATATGGTTAAGCATAGAGCGTTTTATTGTTCCGAAATTGAAACACTGCTACACCGTCAGCCAAAGTGTTGCTGATGAATTTGAAAGCCGCTACGAAGTGAAATTTGACCTCATCCGAAACCTCCCATTGCGTCAAAATAACCCATTACCCATCACCCATCACCCATTACCCATTACCCATCACCCATTACCCATCACCCATCACCCATTACCCATCACCCATCACCCATTACCCATTATTTTATATCAAGGCAATTTGAATGAAGGACGGGGTTTGGAAACGGCTGTTGAAGCCATGAAAGAGGTAGAAAATGCCGTGTTTTGGATAGCGGGCGAAGGCGATTTGAGTGCGATACTGAGGGGGTTGGTGAAACAAGGGAATTTGGAAAATAAGGTGAAATTTTTAGGTTATATCCTACCTGAAAATTTGCCTGACATAACGGTACAAGCAACCATCGGCTTGCATATTTCAGAAGACAAAGGAATGAGTTATCGGTTTTCTTTGGCAAATAAATTTTTAGACTATATACAAGCAGGGGTTCCCCAAATTTGTACACAATTTATTGAATATCAACAACTTAATGAGCAATATGAAGTTGCCATTTTGATTGACAAAACGGACAAGTCTTTGCTTGTAAAAGCCATCCACACATTGTTGAATGATAAAATCAAGTATGAAAAATTAAAAAATAATTGTCTTAGAGCGGCTGAAAAACTGTGTTGGGAGGAAGAAGAAAAAAAGTTGATAGCCTTTTACAATCGTCTTTAAAAGGGTTGTTTATTGGCGTTTTTCTGATTTGGCAGCCGTCGGTTGTTCTACGGGTATTTTGGGGTCTGTGGTTTTTTTCACGATAAAACCCTCGGGGATGTAAATACGCAGGGTAACCGTTTCATGACATAGCTCGCCACGACCATTTTTGACAAGCGAACGCGAAGGACTCAAATAGCGCATAGTTGTAACGGGATAAAGGTTGTCCAAAGCAAGGTTATAACGCCCTTCTCGAATCAGGATTCCCACTATTTCAGAACCACAGCCATCCAATTTTACATTTATTTCCACCATCACTTTGGATTCGTGATGCCACGGTATAACTTCGTGTATATCAGCAATATCAAACTCAATCTGCATGGTAGAATCGCTGACAAAAAAGCTTTGATAAACAACTCTTTCTACTTGTGCGGATAAAGAAGGCATACTGAACAGGACAAAAAAGGGGCAAAATAGGGTAAAATAGAGTTTCATTAGGATAAAATTGTTTAATTATTTTCAGCCTACAAAAATATACTAAATAAAGACAGTTTACAAAAAAACTAATACATATATTTTAATGATATAAAATGTATAAATTATTTAAAAACTACTCTTACTATAGTATAAAGCTGAATCTTCGATTCTTTGAAATGTGTTTATCTATTAATAACTGGTATAATATTTGATTTTTTGCAGTGAAATAATCTCTTACGCAATTCGATTTTTTTAGTTTCTACCAAGCAAATAAATAAAAAATATGAAGAAACTTGACTTGTATGTCGAGCACTATATCCTGCCGAATAATCTGCAAAATGACCCATACCTGTATCGGAAAGCAAAAGTTTTAGCTTACATCAACTTATTCTTGACGCTGCTTTCGGTGATTTTTTCAATTGCTTCTGTCACTATAATGCCTGAAAACAAAGATGTCATGACCTTGCCGGGTGTGCTTTTAGGTTTGATTTTATTGGTAATTTTCAAAAAACGTGGGAGTTTGATATTGTCGGGTAACTTATTAGCGACCTCTTATACTTTAATTGTTGCACCGGCTGTGCCTCTAACGGGCGGCTTATTTTCAGACAATCTTTTATGGCTTATTGTGACCCCTTTGATTGCCCTTTTGTTTGCCAACAAACGCTCGGGCTTGGTGTGGCTTTTTGCCTTAATCGTTTTTACTTTGATTTTGTATTTAAATGAAGGCAATACGGCAAATACCATCTTTTTCAACAACAAGTTTTATTATCTCTTGAGCTTTTCATTCCTTTTTTTAGCCATTTTCTGCACTGTTATGATTTTTGAAAACGGGCAACTCTTGATTATTAAAATGTTACACGACCAAAATAACATACTGGAACAGCAGAAACACGAAATCAATCGCAAAAATAAGGCACTTGAAGCCGTTGAAGAAAAATTGAAAGAAACCAATTCTGAGCTTGAAAACTTCGCTTTTGCCGCTTCTCACGACCTCAAAGAACCGCTGCGGATGATTGGTATGTACACCCAACTCACTAAAAAACGGCTCAAAGGCAACCTCGACCCTTCTGCTATTGAGTTTATGGGCTATGTTACGGATGGTGTTTCAAGAATGCAAATTTTACTGGACGATTTGCTGCTTTACTCGCGTTTGGGAAAAAAAGAAGGGGATATAAAAGAGGTGGATTTGAACAATGTCCTCTTCGTTGTCATTCACAATTTGATGGCTACTATGAAAGACACGGAAGCTTCTATCGTTGCCAATAATTTACCCATTATAAAAGGGTCTTCAACTGAAATGATTCAACTTTTTCAAAATTTGATTGCTAATTCTATCAAATTTCGTAAAAAAGAAGTGTGTCCTGAAATTAAAGTTTTACTTGAAGAGCATGATGATGCTTACCAACTTTGTTTTGAAGACAATGGCATCGGCATCAAAAAAGAATACCATGAAAAGGTTTTCAATATTTTTGAAAGGCTGCATACCCGAAACGACTATGAAGGCAGCGGCATTGGGTTGGCAACGGTGAAAAAAATTGTTCACAATGCAGGCGGGCGTATTTGGCTCTCGAGCACCGAGGGGGTCGGTACATCGTTTTATTTTACCATACCAAAATCAATGGATAATTAATAATGGACATTGTACAATGGAGAATGTACAATGAAGAATGGAAAATTAGGATTGTTTAGAAAATTTTTGTTGCTGTAATTTTTCGTTTGCAATTGTAGAGACGTTGCACTGCAACGTCTCTACGTGGTTCATTTTAACAAGGTTATTGTAAAAAAAATGCCCACTTGCACACAAAAAATCACAGCAACAAATTTTTTCTTAACAATTTTAATTGTCCATTGTTTTTTTATTATAAATTTAACCAATAGGAAAGTTTGAAAACTAAGGCGCGTTGCTTGGGTTGAAACGCTCTAAACCGTTCTAAATCAATCAGTTCGTCTTTGGCAAAATAGTTATCAGTATAGACGACAAACAAATCGGACATGGGTTTGAAACGCCACTGCAAGCGGCTGTTGATGTTCAGATTATTGGCTTGGGTATTGTATTGAAACCACGTTGTCCACCAAAGGTTTCTGCTGAAATTTATCTCAGTTTTAGGGCTGACAAGTAAAATGGATGTGATGCCATCGAAACCTTTTAGAGCGGGTAATTGGATGCTATTCCATTCAGCTTTCACCGAAAAATTGCCCCACGGCTGTATCCGAAAGCGGAAACCGCCACCAATACTTGAGATATGTCCATTATAAAACTCACCCAATGTCAATTCCAAACTTGATGAAATAGATTTTCGAATATCAGATTCAAAGGCTAAAGCACCCGCCGCATATTGGTATTTTTCAGCTTTTAATAAGGCGTTTTCATCTGAAAATTGAAAAGCATAAGGCAATTTCACCACAGAATTTCTGAAAGAAAAACCCAATGTGCTTGTGTTTCTAAAAATGACCTCGTATTTTAGTTCATCATACCATTCATTGAAACTGCCGTCGGGATTCCAAACACGGAAGTTTTCTAATTGTACGTTTTGATTGGTGACGCTTGCCCCCTTAGGAAAAAGTCTATATTCTATTTGTGTATAATTGCTGTTATATCCCAATCGGATAGTGGAATCACGGGCAGCATCATAATTGTCAATGCGATTGATAAAACCCATATCGGCATAAAAGTTTGTACCAACTGTTCTTGTATCGTTTATAATTGTCCAATTCCCATTTTTACTTGTCCATAAAATACCTGTACCGAACATTTTGTTATTCGTATCAAGATAAGGTTTATAAGAGTTGAAAGCTTCGAGCCAATATTCAATACGGCTATCCTTCGAGCGCAAGACCAAAGCTGCCATCAAATTACGTCCATAATCTACTTTGTTGGCATCCATTTTTTTAAAACCCTGCCTATTTAAAAAACCAACTTTGATATAGGAGCGCCCAAATAAATTTTGCTGAACGGCTACGGCACTAAAATTTTGACCGTCGTTTGCCCCAATATCTTTGGTGTGCATGTTTAGGGCGTTGATGCGGGTTTTAGGTAAAACATTGCCGCTCAAACGCAAACCGTAATAAATAGGCACGGCTTGTCTATCGGCATTAAGCCCAATGGTGCGGGAAAAGAAAGGGCGCATAGGCGGAATACCAAATTCGTTAAGCACATCGCTGTTTTCAAGGAAAAAAGTCCTTTTTTCGGGATAAAATATATTGAAACGTGTCAAATTTGTCACTTGCTCATCCACTTCCACTTGTGAAAAATCAGGATTGAACGTAGCATCTAAATTCAAAGAAGATGTCAAGGCAATTTTAGCATCTAAGCCGCCATTTAACCCCCCCTCAGTATTTGTATGATTTTGATAATCTTTTGACATTGAACCACTTACGTAGGGGATAAGCGCAATATTCGATTTTTCAAAAGGTGGCGCTTTGTCCCAATTGAGCGTACCCGTATGCGCAATAGAGATGCCAAAAAAGCCTACGGGTATTTTAGTCCAAGTTTGATAAGTGCCATCTTTGAGAAAGTTGCGGACAAAATTGATGTTCCACGCTATTTTTGAAGCGTCATAGCGCAAGGTTTTGAAAGGAATGGCTATTTCAACCGTCCATCTGTCCGCTGCTTTTTTGACTTCTGAATACCATTTATTATCCCATTCAAAAGAAGGTCTTTCACCCCCCAATAAGGCATCGGCTTGTACCCCCTCAGTATTGACACCAAAAAGGAAGCCATTGGTTTGTTGCCCAATAGGGTCAAGCGCCACAGCAACGGCATCGGAGTCAAAATAATCAACATCTCTTTTTAAGGTTTGAAGGACGTATTTGCCCGAATCGTAGCAAGTGAAACCCACATAGAGAAAATGGTCGTCGTAAGTCAATCGGGCTTCGGTTTGAAATCGGGGATTTGCTCCATTTTGAGGGTAATGCACTTGAAAATTGGAGGCAACTGCGGCATTTTGCCAATCAGTTTCACTCAAATCGCCATCAATTTTAAGGCTCTGTTGTGCTTTTTTGATGCTGGTTTGAAAATCAGTTTGGGTAGTGATTTTTTGTCCCAAGAGATTAAAACGACTAAAAGCGAGTGTAAGAACACTGAGAATTAAAATGTTAATTGTTTTCATTTTGTCATAGATGTTTAAAATAAAGTTTTTTAAATCGCTGTAAAGGTAGTCATACTTTTTAGAGAAGGAAATAAAGTAGGGAATAATTTGAATTGTTAAATTTTACTATATCTAAATAAAACCTAAATGAAACCTAAATGAAATCTAAATGAATAGGGTAGATAAGCAATTTGATATTTTAACATATTTATTGTTTAGTATTTTTTATTTGTTATATTTCAACATTTTACATAAATATTTTATTCCAATATTATAAATTGGCATAGTTGTTGAAATTAAATAAATATAATTTAAGAGATAAATTGACCAAATAAGATTTTAAGTTTTACATCCCACACCACTATTTTATTTTAGCAAAAACCGATTGGGTATAATATTATTAAAAATAATAATGTACTTCCTGCAACAATAAAATTTCCCACGAACATACTATTTTGTACTATTCTAAAAATTTATAACTGTCTCTTGATATCAAGACTTTTATGCTTTTTTTAATAGCCAATGACTGAAAACATGTTGTTTTTTCGTCAATCAAAAACGGTATTTTACAAACTATTTGACCAAGACCCGTTTATTTTTTAATATTCACTTTTAAAAAATTGCTGTCATGAACGGTCTCATTGCGACTACTAATTTTGGCTCAACGTGGGGAGAACAATTGCCAATACTGGAATATGTCTATGGTATTATTGACTCTAAAATAGATTTTATTGAGCTGAAAACGAGAAAACTTTTAAACAATTTTAGAAATGTAAAAACGATGGGTTCTCATCTTTCTGATTCAGAATTTCAGGTGCCTTCACTGTCCGATATTAATGTGGACAAGGCGGATAATGAAAGCCTTTTCAGACACCTTGAAAACCTTAGCCGCACAATCTATTTGTTAGAACAGTTGAAATTATCCTTAACCAAAGACAATGTTTTCTCAATCATTGAGCTTGTTAATGACGATAAATACTTGACTGCCAATAACTTACAGATGCAGAATATATTGAAGCACAGCCTTGCTGCTTCAGCAATTCGCTAAGTTTACAAAATCAATGAGTTATACATAGATATAAAATCGAATTTATAGTCAATCGGCAATAAGAGAGCTACGCAAAAATTTG
>JAYUQN010000611.1:0-3487 GCA_043756725.1 Saprospiraceae bacterium | reverse complement strand
CATCAGAAAGTGATTATCAGTTCGAGACCCCGATTTCAATTCCAATATGGTGCGATTAAAAGACACCTTCCGCAGCCGTAGCCCGAGTTACTTCGTTGCATTTCAATTCCAATATGGTGCGATTAAAAGCATCTGCGCCAGTAGCAAGGTCGTTACCCAAATCAGTATTTCAATTCCAATATGGTGCGATTAAAAGCTTGAAGGGCTTTCAAATCACCTGATTTTGCCAATATTTCAATTCCAATATGGTGCGATTAAAAGACATAAAAGCCGTTCAAAACCCTACCCGCTCCCGCTATTTCAATTCCAATATGGTGCGATTAAAAGTTTGAATTTCAACATTTATATTTTCATTCCAGTTCAATTTCAATTCCAATATGGTGCGATTAAAAGCAGGAACGTTCAAAACGGCTGCAACGCCTTTTATAAGATTTCAATTCCAATATGGTGCGATTAAAAGCGCTACCGTTGTTATTACCCTCATTACTTCTACGGCTATTTCAATTCCAATATGGTGCGATTAAAAGCAATTACAAGCTCTACAAATTCAGTTTCAACAACGCTATTTCAATTCCAATATGGTGCGATTAAAAGTTAATTGAAAAAAATGACAGCATTCATCCTTGTTAATTTCAATTCCAATATGGTGCGATTAAAAGAAAAAGAGGTTAAAAGGCAAGGCGCAGTACCATCATATTTCAATTCCAATATGGTGCGATTAAAAGCTTAGCGCATCGCAAAAACAGCAAGCGGTTAAAGGCTAATTTCAATTCCAATATGGTGCGATTAAAAGATAAGCCGTACCCTGTGCTTGACTACAATGATTTTTATTTCAATTCCAATATGGTGCGATTAAAAGAAGCAGGGATTTACGACCAAATTCAATTCACGCTATTTCAATTCCAATATGGTGCGATTAAAAGCGATGACGCTTTTAGCGTTTGCCGTGTGGTATCTGAAATTTCAATTCCAATATGGTGCGATTAAAAGAAGAAATTTCCATCCGCAAAACGCATTGCGGATGAAAATTTCAATTCCAATATGGTGCGATTAAAAGAAGGATGTTTTAACAGATAATAATTTGCCAATTCCACATTTCAATTCCAATATGGTGCGATTAAAAGTTGAAAAAGACATACAGGTCGGACAAGCTAAAATTGTATTTCAATTCCAATATGGTGCGATTAAAAGAGTCAAATGGGGCAGCTATTGCGCCATTTTTGAAAAATTTCAATTCCAATATGGTGCGATTAAAAGACGCTTCCAGCTTGTGCGCCGGGCACGACAAAAATCCATTTCAATTCCAATATGGTGCGATTAAAAGCCCCTGCCGCTTCCCCTGCGAGTACACACAAGTTAGGGATTTCAATTCCAATATGGTGCGATTAAAAGGCTTTAGGCAAGCTATCAATGCCGATGCCTGATAGTTATTTCAATTCCAATATGGTGCGATTAAAAGATTCTGTGGGCTCAATTGCTCTATGTGTGAAAGCTATTTCAATTCCAATATGGTGCGATTAAAAGTAACCAATCGCTTTTGCGCCCAAATTCATCAACCCACATTTCAATTCCAATATGGTGCGATTAAAAGAATCTCACTCGTTTTGTCGGGCAATCCCGCCACAACAATTTCAATTCCAATATGGTGCGATTAAAAGTTTTGATATTCTGTCATACATATTTTTTGAAACTGAAATTTCAATTCCAATATGGTGCGATTAAAAGGTAAAAAACCCTTTGCGCCAAGTGGCACAACTCTATATATTTCAATTCCAATATGGTGCGATTAAAAGGGTTTGGGGGTGCGTAGTCATGTGGAGGTGAATAGATTTCAATTCCAATATGGTGCGATTAAAAGTTCCGACAGCTATCGCCAAATCCGAATCTTCCATTGTATTTCAATTCCAATATGGTGCGATTAAAAGCATTAAGTCGCCACATCGTAGAAGCTAAGAAGCTCAAATTTCAATTCCAATATGGTGCGATTAAAAGACCAAAGCATAGGGCTTGAATATATCTATTAGGGCAATTTCAATTCCAATATGGTGCGATTAAAAGTGTTGACGTGACATTCAATGGTTTTATTGGCAAAAATTTCAATTCCAATATGGTGCGATTAAAAGCTATTGTAAGGAAAATAAGGTTAGGCAGATTACAAAATTTCAATTCCAATATGGTGCGATTAAAAGACTAAAGGAGGGTAGTTACGAATACAGCATAGCTGTATTTCAATTCCAATATGGTGCGATTAAAAGCTGAAACAAGGAAAATTTTCGCACAAGTACGCCAGTATTTCAATTCCAATATGGTGCGATTAAAAGCGAAAAGACTACGCCCCTTCAAAATGGGCACCAAGATTTCAATTCCAATATGGTGCGATTAAAAGTTTGCCAATATCAAAATGGAAAGATTGCAATTTTGCATTTCAATTCCAATATGGTGCGATTAAAAGGCATCCGATGCAAGGGTACAATTTTGGTATAATGCGGATTTCAATTCCAATATGGTGCGATTAAAAGTATGCAGAACGCCGAACCAACAGGGCGTATAACATTATTTCAATTCCAATATGGTGCGATTAAAAGTGTTGGTATTTGCGTTCCAATATTCGAATAGAATTTGATTTCAATTCCAATATGGTGCGATTAAAAGAAAAAATGAAGTTTTCTCATAGGGAGTTTAGGAACCGATTTCAATTCCAATATGGTGCGATTAAAAGACTGTCATGGGTTTCATACATACTGTTTTTCTTAGTGATTTCAATTCCAATATGGTGCGATTAAAAGTTCAACAGTGTTAACATCATCGGTATCATTTTGCGGGATTTCAATTCCAATATGGTGCGATTAAAAGCCTTAGAAGTGGCAAAGGTTGAAAAATGGGATTGCTCATTTCAATTCCAATATGGTGCGATTAAAAGCGGTTAAAGAATTAGGAATATCTGTTGTCCCTATTGATTTCAATTCCAATATGGTGCGATTAAAAGCGCAGATTGAAACGTGAACGCTCGATGCGTCACGAATTTCAATTCCAATATGGTGCGATTAAAAGGAATTAGAACACGTAGGCGGCCCCTATGCACTCGTATTTCAATTCCAATATGGTGCGATTAAAAGAAGTTACTCGAAACAATACATTCAAGAGATATGAGATATTTCAATTCCAATATGGTGCGATTAAAAGGCAATCAGGCTTCACACATAAAAGCTTTCTCACGAATTTCAATTCCAATATGGTGCGATTAAAAGTTATATGGATGTTTTCATTAAGAATATCCCGAATCATTTCAATTCCAATATGGTGCGATTAAAAGTTCCTTTATTTCAGCGTCTTTGCCCTCCAATTTCTTATTTCAATTCCAATATGGTGCGATTAAAAGGAGACAAAATTTTTTTTCTCATGCACCGTCAAAGTTATTTCAATTCCAATATGGTGCGATTAAAAGATTTCGTTTCGCCCGGATACGATACGAGCGAAACGCATTTCA
>JAYUQN010000610.1:0-3488 GCA_043756725.1 Saprospiraceae bacterium | reverse complement strand
CGATTGCGCCACACATATTGCCCTTCGCCTTTGTTCACTTTGAGGTATTGATATTCCAGTTTTTGCTCTTGTCCCGAACCGAGTTCATACAAAGTATTGCCGTACACAGCGTTTTTTAAAGCATTAAAATTGTACTCGATTCTGCCCAAATAGGTTTCCTGTGGTTTCAAAGAGGTTTTATTCGTATCAGCCACTTGCAAATTTCTATAAGTGAAATTCCAAAGAAATTGCGATTTTTCATTTTTAGTAAAACCGCCATTCAGATTCATTTCATTAACTTTAGAAATTTGCTGAAATTGCTCAGTAAAAGGTTGATAATCAAAACGTTGTAAAAAATTGAAAGCTATAACTTGCCCGTTGCTATCTGTTTTTTCAACGTAGGCTTTCCACAAATCGTAATAGAAACTGCTTCGAGTGAGCGTATCATTTTCAGCATCCAGCCTTTTATTTTTCTCTCTTTCAGCATATATACCCATTTTCAACTTGTTGTTAAAAGTTTTATAGGCATCAAAACGTGGGCGTGAAAAATGCGTCTTTTCTTTAATTTCACTCGAAAAGTACCCCCCCTCAGTATTTAACTCATTTATTTCACCTAAAATAGCCCAACCTTTATGTTGAAAATTAGTGCGCACTATGTTTTTTATACCTTGATATTGTCCCTTTCGCACATAACGACTGACATCATAAACCATTGAAAACCAATTTTTTCTACTGATTTCAGTGGTGCCATTTAAAAATTGTTCGCTTGTTTGAGAAGGCGTTTGAGTTAAATTACCAATCGTTGAATTATTTTGACTATTCGTAGGAAAAGGGATGTTCCAATCTCTTGTAAACTCCGAAGAACGATAAGGATTTAAGGTTTTGAAATTCTTCTGCGTCCATTCAGTTTTCAAGTTTGATTGAAGTGACCACGCTTGTTTTTTACCAAAATCAAAACGATTTTCAAGGCGGGTGAAAAACGCAAAACCCACGTTTGTAGAATCGCCTATTTTAGAAAATCGGTTGCGGTCGGTGTTGCTCAAAGCCACTTCTGTGAAAATTTTAATATTTTTAAACAGTTGATAATCAGTGCCTAATGTCATTAATTGCTGTTTATTGGGCGGCGTGAGTTTTTTAATAGGTTCAAAATTGCCTTGTAGTTTGCCTGTGGCATCGGGCGCAATCCATTGATAAACGCGACCGTTGGCAATTGTTGTGGCTTGAATATAATTGCCTTTTCCCTCGCCTACGGGCGTGAAAGTTGCGGTATATTTTGCAGAATCGGGGTGGGTTGAAAAGACTAAAATATTTTCAAAACGCTTACCGACAACGAGCGTATCTACTAATTTATACTGTATTTTATCAATTGAAAAACTGCCTTCAATCTGCCGAATACTGCTCCATAGGAGTCCCTTTGGGAAGGGGGGATTTGAATTAAAATCATTGCCCCACCTTCGTAAAGTAGCACGGTCAAGCGAATCTAAGGTTTGTGTACCCGTCGAATTTTTAGAATCTTGTTCTGAATAAAAATTAAAATTTAAGCGTAATTGATTGATTTTGAATTCGTTACTCGCAAAAGCCGTTGAGCGCAAATACGTTTGGTCGGCATATTCAAACTCCACTATGATGCGGGAATCTTTAGTAACAAGGCGTTTGGGCGTGAACTGAATATCGCCGCGATTGTAGTCAATCACATAATCATATTCATCGCCACGGGTTAAAATTTTACCATCAAAATACACTTTTTCAGTACCTGACAAAATGACAAAATAACCACTGCTTTCATTCCCCAAAAGCCTATAAGGTCCTTGATTGCCTTCTTGCACGGGGAGTATATTCCTTGAAAATTTTCCTTTTGAAATGCCTAAACCCACTTTAGATGTCAAAGTAGCCGATTGAAAAGTCGTCAATGATTTTTTAATATTCAAAGGACTGGTATTTAAATACGTTACACCTTGTATTTTTTTAAAATAGTTAGTGAAATACGTATTTTGAGGTCGCTGCAACTCATAATCACCTGCCATCAAAGTCTGGTTTTTGCGTTTCAGTTGAATAAAAATTTTATCTATTTCACGCAATTCTGATGTATTGCCTTCGGCTTGAATAGGCAGATTGTTATCCGTCATGGCAGCTAAAATATCTAAATCACCGAGTCGCCCTGCAAGATTGAGGTTAAAATTTTGATTAACGACCAAGTTTTGAGTATTGCCGAGTGAAAGCCCTTGCGTATAATTGCCGTTATATTCTAAGCCTTTATCAAAAATAGGGTCGTTTTGATTGTCTTTTTCAAAGTCAATTACCAAAGGCGGTGCTAAGGGATTGATATGTGTGGTGTCCATACGTTGTTGTTTTTTACTCAAATCAAAAGGCAAAACCCTGTATTTAATGATGAAGGATGAATTATGAAGGATGAATTTGTTGCGTTTTAAAATTAGGTTGTTTTTTATGGTGAAATAAGCGGTGTTAAGTTGTGTATTTGTTTGAATATCAATGATTTGTACGGAGTTTGGGATGATGGTTAAAGTGTCTTTTGCGAGGGTGTCTGATGGGTTTTTTATGGTAAAAATGCGTTGATTACTGAGGGGGGGTAAACTTTGAGAAAACAGGGTAAAAGGTAGAAATATAAATATGAGGTTGAGTAATAATTTAAGCATAAGATTGATAGGATGATTATTTGTCATCCTGTGAAACTTATATTTAACTATAACCTTTTCAGTAGGCATTTAACGGCTTTTAGGCTGTGAAATTACAGACATTATTAAACCTTGAATAGCTTAGGTGCATTATTTTCACACGAATTTCACGAAGGGTTACTCGAATTTCACTAATCTGGATGTTGACAGTACATTTTTCATAGCAATATGAATTCACTGTCAACATTCAGATTGGTGAAATTCGAGTACCACTTCGTGAAATTCGTGTTCCTTAATATAATTGTGCACGCTCGACAATACGCTATTTGCAAATTCATCGTTCATCATTCATCATTCATCATTCCCTAATGTATCTTTGCAAAAAAACGAGATGCCGCTTACGGATTACATCGTGAAAAATAGCCACGTGAGAATTGGCGTTTGGCAGATTGCGGAGGAGGAAGGTTTTTTTAGAGAAAAACTGCCGCTCACCGACGCTGAACAGACTGATTTGGAAACCAAACGCGGGCATCGCCGCCTTGAGTTTTTGGCGAGCCGCTATTTGGTGCAACTTATGGTGGGGTGGGCATATCATTTAGAAAAAGATGGGTTTGGTAAGCCTTTTTTGCTCAATACTGATTATCATATATCTGTTTCACACTCAAAAGAATTTACGGCTTTTATTATTGGAGAATGTTCGGTAGGCGTTGATATTCAATATATTACGCCACGCATTGAAAACATTGCCAAACGGGTGATGAATGAAAATAAATTTAAAATGCTAAGTTCACATAACCGTTTGGAACATTTACACGTTTATTGGGGAGCGAAAGAAGCGCTTTATAAAGCCTACGGGAAAGGAGCTTTGGATTTTAG
>JAYUQN010000609.1:0-3493 GCA_043756725.1 Saprospiraceae bacterium | reverse complement strand
CTTGACCATTACGCAAGTACGGGCAGCGTTTGCCTATGCTGCTGATAAAATAGCCGATGAAATCACCTACGAAGCTGCCGCCTAATGTAAGTTTCATTAAAAATCTCTATTTTTGTAAAAACTATAAAAATGACAATAGAAAGAACTGCGGAGGAAATCATTATCAGAATATCGTCTTCTATGAATGTAGATGACATTCAACAACTAATAGATTATCTGAATTACAAGCAAATTGTACGTAAAAGCCAAGCGACCCAAAAAGAGGTTGATGTATTGGTAGCTACTGTGAAACAAGGACGTTGGGCACAACGTCGCTATGCTTTTATAAAATGAAGGTAGTTATTGATACAAATATTCTTTTTAGTGCCATTTTAAATACTAATGGTAAAATCGGTGATTTGCTGTTGAATTCAGACGATGTTTTTCAATTCTATTCGCCTGACTATGCACAAGAGGAATTAAAAGAACATCATCAAAAATTAGAAAAACTGTCACAACTCCCATTTGACGATATTGAAACCGTAAAAGCCTTATTGTTCAAGCATATCCGTTTTATTAATTCTGCCATTATTCCACTTGATATTTGGCTATATGCTGAAAAAACAATGGCGGATATAGACCCTGACGATACCGAATTTTTAGCCTTATCTGAATACCTCGATTGCTTCATCTGGACAGGTGATAAAAAACAACACAATAAACTTTTAGCAAAAAATATACGTAAGACAATCCTCACAACAGATTTATGGGAACTCCGACACTCATTACGAGAGTAAGTCCCGTTTCTGCAAACCTTCCTATAAAAAAGTAAGGCTTGTGTCAAGTCTTTAACTTTAGCGATGACTTGACACTTCCTACCACAAAATTGACAATTAAAAGACAAGGCAGTTGTGAAGACTTGTTTCGCATACCCCCTCAGTATTTCCCATAAAACAAAGCCGTTTTTTAAGCATAAATGCTCAAAAAACGGCTTTGTTTTCTATGTGAATACAAAAAACAATCTACATTTGTGAATTAGAAAACAAAATGGCAAACCGACTATGAAAAAAGGAGAAGGCTACAAGCTCAAAATAGCTGCTATATCACAAACTATAGAATATCGGTTCACCAGCGTAGGCAAGAAAGGAGAAATTAAAAAAATCATTGAATTTGCTTATTTGGGTGAAAATCTTTGGAACTTGGGCTTTGGTGATGTAAAAGGCAGTGATTGGGAGGATAATATCATTTCAGATAATAATGATTTTCGGAAAGTTTTACAAACTGTTGCCAACACGGTTCACTATTTTTATGAAAAATACCCAGACCACAATATTCAGATACTCCCAATAGATTATCAAAGAAAATTGCTTTATAATCGTGTATTTCAGCAAAAATGGCATGAAATAGAGCCTTTATTCATCGTAATGGGCATCATAAAAAATGAAGAAGATGTTTTAATTTATGACTATGAGCCTTCAAAAATCTTTGATGAATTTGTAATTAGCAAAAAAAAATAGTATTTTTGACAATAAAATAATTTTATATGAAAAATGATAATCTTGTTCAAGATGATTTTACTTCTATGATAGTAGAAATGACGGATGCTGAAAAAGCGGAAACAGCTATCATTACAAGGAATTCTTATCTGAAAGAAAAATATCGTATGTCACTAAAATCTTATACGAAAAGAAAAATCCAAGAATATGCGGATATTCATGCAGATTGGCGTGCAAAAGAGGTATTGGTAGAAATAATGAAAGGATATAACCCTGAATTACCGCCCGTTGTTTTGCTTGAAATGACCCAATTTATCTTAGAAGAATGGGAGAAAAGACAAACGACTAAACAAGAACTCGCATTTGTTTAACGCTTCAACAAAAAGCCTTTCCTATCAAAGAAAGGCTTTTTAATAATAAAAAAATCGCATAATATATTGATAAACAATATACTATGCGATTTTAGTTAATCATTGACCCAAGTCGTTATGCTGGTGCTAAATATCTTTTAGCATCTTCTTCATGGATGGTTGTAGCGTCATCGGTGAAAATCATGAGCCTGTCAACGGCATGTTTGAGTTCTCGAATATTGCCAGCCCAGTTGCGGTTTTGAAGAAAAGCAACAGCGCTGTCATCAAAATGTTTGGGCGGGGTATCTTTGTAAATCGTATAAAATTGTTGCTTGAAAAATTCAATGAGTTGGGGTATATCCTCTAATCGGTCATTCAGAGGAGGTACTTCTACCAATAATTGATTCAAACGACCGTACAAATCTAACCTGAAAAGCTTTTTTTCTATTTCTTCCCGAAGGTTTTTATTGGTAGCGGCAACGATTCTCGTATTGAACGGAATGGGAATAGTGCCACCTACTCGTGTCACCGTCCTTGTTTCTAAAACCCTCAAAATACTGACTTGTGCGGGTAGTGACATATCGCCTATTTCGTCTAAAAAGATAGTGCCACCTTCGGCTTCTTCAAACTTACTTTTTCTATCTTCTTTAGCATCTGTAAAGGTATTTTTCATGTGACCAAATAGTGTGGCTTCAATTAAAGAATCGGGGATAGCGGCACAGTTGATTTCAATAAAGGGTCCTTCACTTCTTGGGCTTTGGGTATGAATAGCTTGGGCAACAAGCTCTTTGCCCGAACCATTGGGACCTAAAATAAGCACATCTGTTTTATCATACTTTGCGGCGAGCATAATGCGCTTGTTCATCTCTTTGATGGAATTCGATTCGCCAATGATGCGCTTAGTGGCTTTAGCATGTATCCCATTTTTTTTAGATTTCTGGCTTTTATGCGGCACTAAAACACCATTAAGGGCATCTTTGACATTGGCGAGTAGCTGGTTGAGGTCAAAAGGTTTCACCATGTAGTCAGTGGCACCTTGACGCATACACTTAACAGCCACTCTAATATCACTATTGCCCGAAATCATCACAACGGGCAAATGAGGATATAGTTGAAGTACCTCTGCTAAGGTTTCGACACCATCTTTACGGGGCATTTTGATGTCCATAAAAATGACGTTGTAGGTTTTTTGCTTGAGTTTTTCTAAGCAATCAAACCCATCAACGGCTTCATCAATTTCATAAGGCTCATTTTCAAGGACAGACTTGAACGCTCGACGAATTGAAGACTCATCATCAACGATAAGAATCTTTGCAACAATTGTTTTTGTCATGGGAATACGTGTTAAATTATTAATACTGTTTCATTTCAGATAAAAATAAAAAACATGGGAGGATTATAAGTTTATGGTTTTATATCAGTAATTTGTTCAAAATGTTGCCGCTTTCACACTGCATAAATGCCTATAAATCAGGCTATTTTAAAAAATATTGGTGCTGCTTGCGCTTATTGAATCAATTAATGTGCTGCAAATGTATATTATTTATTTAAATAATTAAATATTTTAATATGATTTTAACATTTACGAACCTGTTTGAGTTATTATTTTAGTATAAATAGCTTCTTTTACCTAACTTAGTAACGCTTAAAAAATTATTGGTTTGCTCG
>JAYUQN010000608.1:0-3494 GCA_043756725.1 Saprospiraceae bacterium | reverse complement strand
ATGGAGCCGTTGTTAAAAGTTATCAAACTATTAATGATTACATGAAATTGAATTTTGCACAGAAATCTATTGCTGAAAATGAAAAACTCATCGCCCTTTATGGCAATTTGCGAACGAACATCGGCAACCAAATAAACTTGACAAATGAGGAGTTGAAATTGGTTCAAAAAAAACACCGCATGGATTCCGTTCTCTTTAGTGAGCAGGTCATTTCAGAAAACGATTTAAACAATAGCAAAGCGACCCTCATACCGCTCGAATCTTATTCGCAGGAATTGATGAATAACACCATCAGAGTGGAGGAATTGTCTTCAAAAATTACAGATATAAAAATACAACAGCAGGAAAAAATTATGGCATTTAAAACCGATACGTATGGCTATGTGCAACTGCCGATGATAAAATCGGGTAAAGTGAAAGAAGGGCAGGTTGTGAATATCAAATTTAACAGCTATCCTTATGAAGAATATGGGATTGTAAAGGGGCATATCACGTCTATTTCAACGGTTCCGCAAAACAATTTATATGCGCTTAAAGTCTCCTTAAACAATGGTTTAATGACAACCCATAATAAAAAATTGGATTTCAAAGACCAAATGAGTGGCAATGCGGTTATAGTGACCGAAGATTTGAGGTTGTTGCAAAATTGTGGCAATAACCGTAACGCGACCTTCAGGTCGCAAGCTCTATAATCGCTCATTTTATAACCTTATTCATGACTTTTCACGACCTAAAGGTCGTGTTACTTCGCTCTAAAAATGAAAAAATTCGTCCTCTCCCCTCAATACTCTTTTATCAAAAAAGAAGATTACGCCAAGCTGCCCACAGCCGACGCACAGCGCTTGCAACAAGGCGAAATCTATGCCCTTTTGGAACAACAAAGCGGCAGCGTTATGCTGATAAACCCTTCGATACACCATTTCCTTTCCTATTTTCAATCCCCCATTGATTCAGAATCGGTGGTGAAAAACTATATGACCTTAACAAACAGAAAATTTGACGACATAAAAAAAATAATAACGCCTTTTTTCAACGACATGTTTGACAAAGGCATCCTTGTTCCGCATAAAACAGCGACATTTATACATAAACTTAAATCCCTTTCTGTGGGCGATACCCTTAAAAATTTTACCATTAGTGAAATCCTTTCAGAACACGGTGTCTTGAAAATTTATAAGGCACAACGGGGCACGGGCGATACGTCCTTGCCGCAGGATACAGTCGTCTTAAAAATATTGGATGTAAACGCGCTCGAATCTGAAAAAGATAAAAAATATTGGACAAAACGGTTTCAGCAAGAAATCAGCATCTTGAAATTAATACCCAAACAACTCTTCCAAACTCAACTCTTTCACTTCCCCTATTGCGTTTAAAAAATCAAAATCCACCTTCTCTTTATCGCCCATCACCAAAAACGTGAATTTCCGACCTTTTACATGCTCGCGTTGAAAAACTTTCAAATCGGTTATTGTGGCGTTTGAAATGGTTTCATACATGGGTTCGCGCACGTCGGTTTCAATGCCTCTATCCAAGCTGTTGCGGTATGCCCAATAAGGCGTTGCTTTTGTGTAACGCTCGGTTTCAATAGATTTCAAAACAGAAAGGCGGGCTTCTTGTATTTGATTTTCATTGAGCGGCATATCTTCAATAATTTCATGCAAAGCGTTCACGGCTTCTTTCATTTTTTCAGCTTGTGTGCTGACATAAGCCTGAAAATAATGCGCTTTGTTCGCCCGTGAAGGGGATGTATAATAAGCATTCGCAGAATAAGCCAGTGCCCGTGCTTCACGAATTTCTTGAAAAACGATAGAAGACAAGCCTGAACCGAAATAATTATTGTAAAACGACGACATAATGCTTTCCTCCACCGAATACTGAGGGGTGCCTTTCGAGAGCATCAAAATCTCTGTTTGCACGGTTGGAAAATGTACAAAAAGAACACTATTGCCCAAAGTATCCAACTCTATGAAATCCTTAGCGGGTAAAGTAGCTTTGCGTGTGTCGGGCGTTTTATGAAAATGGTCGAGTTTGATAGCTACATTTTCAATGGTTTGAGTGCCATAATAAAAAATACGGTGGTCGAAATCGGTCAAGCCTTTTATTTTTTCAATCAACTTTTTAGGTTTCAGGTTTTCCAATTCGGATTTCGATAAAATATGTGTAAAAGGAGAAACTTGTCCGAATTTGGCATAGCAAAACAAGGCATTTTGCATAATAACCCGCTTATTCTTTTTATCGTTTTCACGCTTAGACAATATATCGGAAACCATATTTTTCAAAGCCTGTCCATCCGCTTTCACATTTTTTAAGATATGCTCGAACAATTTGACCCCCTCAGTAAAAGACTCTTCCAAACCACTCAAAAGCACATAACTGCGGTCTTCGTTGCTAAAAACATCGAAGGTTAAACCCAATTTATAAAACTCTTGTTGCAATTCAGCGGCTGAATATTTATCCGTTCCCAAAAATGGCAGATAATTGATAGCAAAAGCCAATTCTCTATCCGCATGACGCCCCATTTCAACAATATAATACAGCGAAAACGTTTCATTGGTGGTGTTTTTAATATAATCCAAGAGTACGCCATTTTTCAGAGAAACCGTTTTAATAGCTTCTTTAAAATCCACAAATTCGGGTTTTAGGCGCGGCGATTCGGTTGAAAAAAAGGATTCTGCAAAATTCGTTTTATCCGTTTTATTGGGTTTCACAGGCGTTATTTTAGGTTTTTCAACCTTAAAAACCGATTTGTCCTCGCCCGTTCTTTTATAAACCACCACATAATTATCGTTGAAATGCGTATTGGCAAAATCCATTAAGTCTTGTTTATCGACTTTTTTCAAACGGTCAATCAGCCCAATATACTTTTCCCACGCCATGCCTTTTATAAAGGCATCGGTCATAGAACTAACCCGATTTTGATTGCTTTCAAAACCTTTTATTTGACTGTATTTATAATCTTTAATAACGGCAGACATCAACCAGTCTGGAAAATCGCCATTTTTAAGACAATTCACCTGTTCAACCAGTAATTGTTCTACTTCTTCAAGCGATTGCCCTTCACGGGGTTTGCCCGAAAGCACCAAAGCGGAATAGTCTGAAAAGCCCATAAAACCTGCGCCCGCTTCCAAAACTTGTTGTTTTTGCACCAAGTTGAGGTCAATCAAACCAGCTTGGTCGTTGTTGAGCATCACTGAAATCATACCGCCTAAATCTGCATCAGTAGTTTTCACACCACCCAAACGCCAAGCCAACTGAACCATTTCCGCTTGTTGCCCTAAAACTTCTTTTTTAATAATATTAGGAAGCAGGGGTTGTTCTTCATGGTTGAAAGCTGGAACCGTTTTGGTTGGATAATTTCCAAAGTATTTTTCCGCTAAAATAAGGGCTTCGCTGGGGTCAAAATCACCTGACATAACGATAGCCATATTGTTAGCCACATAATGTGTTTCAAAATATTTAAGAATATTATAATGCGATGGATTTTTCAAATGCTC
>JAYUQN010000607.1:0-3495 GCA_043756725.1 Saprospiraceae bacterium | reverse complement strand
TAGAAGCTTTAGAAATCCGCCTCGACCATGTCGTGGGCGAAGAAAATAGGCTGTTTGCCCTCCATGAACTCATTGAGTTTTACACTTTTACGAACATCAGAGAAGCGCAAAAATTGCTCGCGGAACAGTTCAAACTGTTGCAAAAACATCAACATCCTGAATTGTTGTTGTATTATCATATCAACACAGCCATCATTGAAAATCAAGTGTATAATTATAAACTTTCTGATATTCACTTTCAGCAAGCCATTAATATTGTTGATGATGAAGGCAACGTATCCCAACAAGTAGAAGTGTATATAGATTATATTGGCACCCTTATCAATCTCAATGATATTGATAAAGCCTTGCCTTATATTGATAAAGCCCATCGTTTGTTGAATTCTTTTCCAAATGAAATTTTATCCGCACGTTTATTGTGTCGAGAAGCTTACTTGCATTGGCATATTTCAGATTACGACCGCGCCGCCGAATTGCTTTTCAAATCTGATAAAATTTTCGCTAATATATCTTCTATCTCCTTGAAAATTAAAGATATTTATTTCAAAACCTTGATTCATGTCGGTTTTGGTCTAATTTATCATAAAAAAGGCAATAATCAAAAATCTGTGGAATCGTATCTCAAAGCGGTCGAATTGTGTGAAAAATCTGGCATCAGAAGCCGTTTAGCTTGGTATTATCAAAGCATTGGGCAAGCTTATATGGCTGTTCATGATTACGACAACGCTCAGAAGTTTTTCACCAAAGTCAGTCTTATTCCAGATGATATCAGCCAATCGGCAAGAGCTTATGCCACTGCCAATTTGGGTTATTGCCATTTTGATAAAGGGCGTTATGAAGAAGCCTTAAAAATGTATAATTATGCCGAAAATATTTATAAACGCCGTGCCAATGACTACGCCAATTTGTCAACCGTTTCGAGATATAAGGGCTTGCTATACGATGCGTGTAATAAATTTAAACGCGCAGAAACGAAATTTTTAGAAGCGCTTGAATACGCCAAATTGGCAAAAAACCCGCAGCTTCAAGCAGTGGCTTGTCGAGATATTGCAGAATTTTATTCAGATAGAAATGATTTTCGCAATGCTTACAAATTTGAGTTGCAGCATAATGAATTTTCAGGCATCGTGTATGAAGAATCTAACAGCATCAAAATCAATGAGTTAGAGTTTAAATATGAAGCTGAACGGCGGCGCAAGGAATCTGAAATGCTTAGACTGCAAGCCTCTTCGTTGCAACTCAAAGCCTTGAGGGCGCAGATGAACCCTCATTTTATGTTTAATGCGCTAAATTCCTTACAAAATTACATTGCAGATGAGTTTGCTGCCAAATATTTGGCTAAATTTGCAAAATTGATGCGGATGAGTTTGGACTATTCCGAATTAGAAATTATTTCACTTGAAAAAGAAATTGAATTCTTAGAAGATTACTTGCTCATTAATCAAAAACTGCGCTTTGAAGACCGTCTGCAATATAAAATTACAGTTGATGAAGAGCTTGAAGATGATATTATTGGTGTCCCTACTATGATTGTGCAGCCTTATATCGAAAACGCAATCGAACATGGTATTAAACCTAAAAGAGGTGGGCTAATAAAAATAGATTTTAAACTTATTGATGACAGCAGCATTTTATGTATTATTGAAGACAATGGTATAGGACGTGTGAAAGCTTCTGAATTGCAAAAACGGGCAGGCTATCATGAACAGCACAAATCAAGGGGTACAAGCATTACTGAAAAAAGGCTCGAATTGCTGCATAGCGACCGAAAAGACAGTTTTTCAGTTAAAATAATTGACCTGCAAGACCCCCTCAGTAAAGAAGCATTTGGAACGCGCGTAGAAATTTTGATTCCCATCGTGGAAATGCCTTATAGAAATATGGATGAATAGAAATCAGTTTTTAGTTTTTAATATGGAAACTAAAAACTGACAACTAAAAACTAAAATAAAAGTTGCTGTAATTTTTTGTGTGCAATAGGGTATTTTGTTTCAATAACCTTGTTAAAATAAACCACGTAGAGACGTTGCACTGCAACGTCTCTACATTTGCACACGAAAAATTACAGCAACCTTTTTTTTCAAGAAAATTAGGGAAAAACCCTCGCCTATCCCACAAATTATTCATTTTTATAATGTGTGATTTATGTAACTTTTTTCAATGATTGTGTAACATTTATTGTTAAAAGGGTTCTCACCTTTGCAGTAAAATAATTCTGTTGAACTTGTGTTGAGAGAAAGCTGAAAATTTATATTTTCTGTATGTACGAATATTATATTCTTGTCTTTCTTCTAATTCTACTTTGGCACTTTAGAAAAGCCCGAGCAACCCCCTGCCCCTGAAGGGGAGTACATTGCGAAGTCGTTGAAAAAATAGCGTTTTTCCAGAATTATTTTTATGAAAAAAGTTCCAGAATTCAAACGACTTCGCAATGTACTCCCCTTCAGGGGAAGGGGGTTGCTCGGGCTTTTCTAAAATGCCAAAGTAGAACTAAGTTATCACAAGGTGAGTGCAGAGCGAAGCTGTATTTATAATTTAACAAAATTAAAAAATACCCTTAATTGGGCATTTTTCATTAAAACCATCTATATGTCTAAAGAATAGTTGGATAGGTGAAAATGCAGCCTTATATTTGTACAATGGACCATTAATGTGTCTGACAAAACTTATTTTTAACACATAAAAAACAACATTTCGAAAAAAAAGCCGATAATGTTAATAAAGTTTAACCAAAAGAGCAATAAGTCCATGAGCATATAATTAACCATATTTCCCATCAACTGACTACATTTTAGGACTTCTCACTCACTTGGCTTTCATTCGTTTTCTGCTTTTCCTGTAATGTTCTGGAAAAGTTATTTCTGTATATTTTTTACAAAGATGTGCAAAAAATATTATTATAATCCTATACATAATACCCATTAGAATGAATTGCTTACAATTTTCCTTTTTTGCTATTTTGAAAATATAATACTTGATATATTCCGAGAGGGATATACCCCCTCAGTACCGCATTAAATAAGTTTTAATAACCGTCCAAGAGTTTTAAACTCTTGGAGGGTTGATAACCAACAAATTATGAAAATGGATTATTATAAAAACTTATTTAATGCGGTACTCAGTATTTTTTGAAAATATCATCCCATTTTGAAAGTTCGTGTGAAATCCTTTAATAATTTAACTCTAATTAAAATGAAAAGAGAACTACTTAAAGCCTTAACAGCGGTCATTCTGTTATTGATGCCAAATCTCAATTTTGGGCAAGCACCTAACTTAGGAACTGCTTCCAGTTTTGCCTTATTTACCGCAGCGGGTGCTTTTAACAATACGGGAGCGAGTACCGTTGTCACAGGCGATGTAGGCACCAATGCAGGCGCATTCAGTGCTTTTCCTCCGGGCACATTGATAGGGACAAGACACGTGGCAGATGCGCTTGCTGCAACAGCTGCCAATGATGTCGCTCTGGCGTATGGTAGTTTAAGTCCTATTCCTTGC
>JAYUQN010000606.1:0-3495 GCA_043756725.1 Saprospiraceae bacterium | reverse complement strand
GGAATATCAGGTTCAAGTGCGTATGGCAGGTAGCGGCTTCCTAAAATCACATTTACCCCCTTTATATTTATCGAATGCAACAGCTACTGTTTTTGCAGATACGGCGATGTCGGGTACGCTTAACTGGGGTGTAATGACAAGCGCAAAATTTAAAACATCGGGCAATTACTCAGACGACCCTCAAATGAGCATCAACGGTCAATTTCTTATGACGGAAGCCGATACTGTTGTGGAGCGTAGCTACTCCGATGCGAAATATCAGACAAAAGGCAATTACGCAAATATAGACAGTATAACTACACACCGAACAGCCTTAAACACGCTAACAGACACAAAAGCAACCGTTGCCCAAGCTCAAGCCAACGACAGAAACGGGCTACGCATATACGGACACGGCGTACTCTATCCCGACCAAACGGGTTACAGTGCAGCTGGAAATATACTACACGCCGACTTGGTTGGAAACTGGGGTTTTCTCTACCACCACGATTACGGCATTAGTGGAAACAGCCCTACGCCCGGCTACATGCTAAATATTTCCCACACTCGTGAACCTGTGGTGGTTGGGAAAATGGTAACAAACGGACACCTTTTCGAGGTGGCGGGCGCAGCGCAAGCGGACACAGTTATAACGGGTGCGGGGGGTCTTGTTTTTTCAGATGGTTCTACAATTTCAACGGGAAAGAAATTGTATTATTTCACAATGTCTGCACCTATCACTATGCAAAACGAAGCGCATGATAATATTGTCCTTCCCGATGATATGGTAGGTGGCGTGTTGAAAACAATCAAAATACTTTCGTCTTCAACATCTGCGGCAACGGCTGTAATTTTCAGAGACCCACCTTTTGGGGACGCATGGAATACAACGGCTACTTTCACAGGGCAAGGCGTACAAACCCTTTCCCCAAACTTGGCTATCACGACCACCAATAATGTATTTTCAATTGGAACAACGTCCGTTGGTTCGGTTAATAGCAAATTTTCAGTCACGCTTGTAATAGAAAAATAATATTTTTTTTTGTCATTCAGTAGGAATCTCTTTTTGTCATTCAGTAGGAATCTCTTTTTGTGCTTGTTTCCTACTGAATGACAAAAAGAGATTCCTACTGAATGACAAAAAAGTATCACTCATCTCAAAACCGAATTTTCATGAAACATCTATATCTTTTTTTCATAGCCATTTCAACAATGCTCAACGCCCAACAATGCGACACGATTAACCTCGTGTGGGATGGAGACAGCAATTTTGCCCAAAACCCCGTTTATGACGTGTGGTATCCCAACGGGGAAACCCCATGCCAAAAAACGGCGAAAATACTGAGGGGGGTTGGTTATAATATTGTGGATACCAACTTGGCGGTTAGCGGCAATAATATTTATTCTATTCGGCGTCAAATGGACGGGATAGAAAAATTCGTAAAAAAAGATAGGGCGAATATTCTCGTTTTCAATGGCTTTCACAACAGCGCCGGGACGGCTAACATTAAAGGGGAGGAAATAGCTAAAGTCGCATTTGATATTGTTAAGCAAGCCAAGCAAAAGGGTTTTCAAAAAGTTTTTGTGCTAACGGCTCATGCGGTGGATTTTGTTGCAGATAGCTACCCTTATTATTGTTACGATAGTATCAATCCTAAGCGGCTGATTTTTAACAGGATTATTAGAGATAGTGCCCAGCAATACGGATATCAAGTCATAGACATTTCAGCAGATTCGCGATACAAAGACAGCTCAGCATGCCGTAATGAAAAATATTACAGAAATGATAGGCTACATTTGAACGGCTACACAGGTAGTCAGGCGTATGCAGAAATTATGTCGAGGGCAATAGATATGTCGCTTTGCAAAAAGTCCATTATTTCAGCCGTGCCCATTGTGGGACAACTAAACGCTTTGAAAATCTATCCAAATCCGTGTTTCAATCAATTATACGTGGAGGATGCTCAAGGCGGGGTTGAGGCGATTGACGTGAGCCATAACCCATTGGGCGTGAATGTTATGAAATGGAAAAATGGCTTTGTTAGGTTCGTTAAGATTCATTAAAACAATAAAACCGATATGACGATTTCCACAGACCTTAAACAACGCATCCTCGAAGCCATCAATATTTTTGAGACAGGCAGTGCCGAAGGTGAATATGACAATATCTCTATCTATGCCGATGGCAAACCTGACCGCAACGGACAGCACACACGGCAAATCACCTTCGGGCGCAGCCAAACCACCGAGCAAAGCAACCTCGCTGCCCTCGTGAAAGCCTATATTGACAACGGCGGGGCTTTTGCCGCGCAGCTGCAACCCTATCTGTTGAAAATAGGCGTCACCTCTTTGGTGGATGAAACAGATTTTATTGACACCTTGCAAAAAGCCGCCCGAGAAGACGACATCATGCGCACCACCCAAGACACGTTTTTTGATACCCATTATTATCAAAGAGCCTTGCAATTTGCCAAATACAATGGTTTCACACACCCCCTCAGTATGTTGGTCATTTATGACAGCTTTATTCATTCAGGCGGCGTATTCGATTTTTTACGGGAGCGGTTTCATGAACTCTCACCCAAAAACGGTGGCGATGAAAAGAAGTGGATAAGGGCTTACGTAAACGAGCGGCATGACTGGCTGCTAAGCAAAGGCGGCTTATTGGCAAAAACCGTTTACCGCACCCAATGTTTTAAAATGCTGATACTGAAAGGCGAATGGGCTTTAGATAATAGCATCCGAACCAATGGAACACTTACGCGGTAGAATCGGTGTGCCTTGTGTTGGCTCATTGTCCAATGATTCAAGAAAAGAGCGATAATCAGCGGGTATCGAAGCATATTTTTTAGCTAAACGTTTGATTTGCTTATCAAACCAAGCCGTTGTTTCAATTGTCATAGGGCAACGCTTTTTTGTTCCGCTTCAAGTTCCGCTAAAACATCCCATGCCGAGCGAAGTTTTACTTCGCCTTCTATGGCAGCTTTTACTCCCCTCTGGGGTCGGGGGCTAAACATCCTCCAAGTCCGCATCCTCGAAGCCCAACACGGTTTTCAATATATTATAATGCTTGCCATAAAAATAATGGGTCTTTGAAAATTCGGCATCGCTCATGTCTAAGGCTTCAGGCAGTTGATGCTGGCGATAAAACCGCCGCCACGAGGTGGCGCTCATGGGCTGGTCTCCCCTACCCAACAGCAAGCGCAACTGATATTTACGGACTTTGAAATATTTGGGCGGTTGGGCAGTGTTCACGGGCATACAACTGATATGTTTTTAAAATATGTCGCAATTATTGTACCGTAGCCCATCCCCCGACCATCCCCCGACCCCAGAGGGGAGTTAGTCGCTCTTCTCCCCTCTGGGGTCGGGGGATGGGCAATTTTCAAAAACCCCATTTTCGTGAGTCGAAAACATGTTGACAAATGAAAAACACCTATTTTTGACCCCTTGTAACCCCTTGATTTTCAATGAGTTACAAGTTTGTCAACATGTCAACATACCCCTAAAAAAAAA
>JAYUQN010000605.1:0-3496 GCA_043756725.1 Saprospiraceae bacterium | reverse complement strand
AAAGTCAGCAACAGCGATACCAAAATCCGCATCGAAACCTTTAATAAATTCGTTTATCCCGATGCCCTCGTTATTTGCGAGACCCCTCAGTATTACAAGGGTAGAGAAGATACAATTACCAATCCTTTGCTTGTAGTAGAGGTTTTATCAACTTCAACTGCCAAATTTGACCGCACGACCAAATTTGAATGGTATCGCACCCTCCCAAGTTTCAAAGAATACGTTTTAATCTATCAAGACCGTCAACACGTTGTTGTTTGGACAAAGCAAAGCGATGGCGCCTGGTTGCCTCAAGATTATATTGGCGAGGATGCCTTAGCCGTTTTACATAGTTTGCATGATTGCCTGTTGCCTTTAAAGCGGTTGTATAAAGGCGTGTAATATCTTTTCTATCCGAAGCATTTTAAATAGCTGCCAAGTCAACAAACGCCAAATCTAAAAATATGCCATCTAAGTGCAGAAAGTCTTTATCGGTCGTCAGTAGGGGAATTTTTAGAACCGAAGCGGTGGCAGCTATCCCCAAATCGTTTTTACCTATACTACGGGCGGTCATGCCTAAGGGTTTAGCGAGTAATTTACCTTGACTGAAGGCATCTATCTGAGCATAGATTTCAATAATTTCTCGGACATGTATATCTGCAATTAGAAACTTTTTGAGCATCGTTTCTACGGCATCCATCTTACGATTTCCCCAATTTCGTTGTAGCGCAATTGAGCGCAATTCTCCTTCATTGACAACAGAAATGATAGAAGTAGCGGCAGCGGCTAATGGATTATACGTAGACCCGAAGCACTCTCTTTCCCTGTTAAAACGGAACAAGAACTTAAACAATCCATTAAGACATTTTACAAACAGCATATTCAAGGTCAGACCATTACCAATAAGGATGTGGGTATCAAAATCCGCTTTACGAGTGATGGCTTGGGAAAAATTTCGGAAGCTCGGCGGATTGGTCGTATTAATGCTGCCGTTGTGCAAATACTGATGCCTATGCTTGAAAATGCAACGTATTCAAATATGGGGCAACGAAAACCAACTGATAAAGAAAATGTCTTAGGGTATTTGAATTTTAAGGCGAAGGTTAAAATTGATAGTAAGGTATATCATTTTAGAATAGCTGTAAAACTAAAAACGGATATGAAAGCCTATTATAACCATACCGTTAATCGTTATGACAATTGGGATAAATAAAAAAAACTGATGCCGAGAGAGTTTTAGCCTTAGCCTACACTCAATAGTGACATCAGTTTTAGACTGCAAAGCTACTTATTCTATTCGTATAATGCAAATTTTTAGGAAAATGATAGGATGTATGAAAAAACTTTTCCATCGTGCGGAAAGGCTTTTTTGTTGGGAAGATACTGAGGGGGTTCGTTTTTTATGCCAACCATATATCACATTCTATCCATAAAATTTAAGCCAAAGCATAATCGGTGTATTCACGCATCTTGGGAGAAAGAAACCCTAAAACAATATCTGATTTTGGCACACCCATACTTATAAACTCATCGTCAAGATTAATCTCGGTCATATTACGCTGTATCCAAATTTTACCATTTATAATTTCAATATGGATAGGGCAATCATGTATATGTTTTTTGCCTTCCCAACCAATCGTGACAACTTGATAACGATGGTTGCTCTTATCGGCAATTAAGTGATTTTCAGCATCAAGATTGGAATACCGTACTTTGGCGTATCCTTCTAATATGCCTAATATGAAACGCTCATAGCGTTTAATTTTTGATTTTATTAGTCTATCCATGATGTAATCAATTGTGTTATAGGTTCATAAATAAGAATTTTAAACTTATACTCTGCAAAAACACGCTTAACAATTGGTTCTTCACCAAATTCTTGATAAGTATCTTCTGGAATGGCAAGATATATCTTTCTGTCGGATAAAATATAAGCCAAAATAGAACGATAGACGATATATTTACCAATAGCTTCATGAAACGCTGTTACAAAAGAGGCTCGCCAAATGTTTTAATCTCGACAGCTATTTTTTCGCCTTCTTTCTCAGCACCAATGAGTTTTTCTGCACCTATATCAATATGGATTGGAATTTTCCCAACTTTGATATATAGTGGGTCATCTGTTATTGTCCAACCATCTTTTATAAGGGCTTGGCGTACCTCTTGATGAAATTTGTCTCTTGCCATCAATCGTTTTTTTTACAAAAATAATGAATTTTGATAAAAAAAAGTAGTGAAATACTGAGGGGGTGTTAAAATTTTGATTTGTAAAAACAGGGTCATTATTGTTCCCATTCGCCACGCGGCAGTTGTTATCATTGTTGTTCCACGAACCCCCGCGCAAAACACGCCAGCTTGAGCAAGCTTGCCCTTTGATTTTATTAAACTTCTACAAAGATAAGGCAATTTTCCCTTTTTCAAAAAAAAATTCGAGGGCTAACGCCCTATTGTTTTAAAAAGAGTAAGAGGTTAAAAGTGCTAAAGGTTAATCGTTCCCAGCCGCCACCCGAAAACCGAAAGCGTAGTCCCGATACGAAGGAACGTAGTAGCCGCGATCCGAAGCCCGACAATTGAGAGGATAGTTGAGCCACGAACCCCCGCGCAAAACACGCCATTCGCTTTTATTGTTTGAGCAAATTGGATTTTTATTTGACGGATTTTTATAAAAATCAGCATCGTACCAATCTTGACACCACTCCCAAACATTGCCACTCATATGGTATAAACCAAGCGAATTGGCACTTAAACTATTAACCACGACTGTTTTTTTACGATACTCACCCGCCACAGAATAGCTTTTTTTATAATCAGCACTGCCATCAAAATTAATTTCAGATGGGTCAGCTACATCTTTACCATTGCCGAAGCGGATTTTTTTACCCCTATCACGGGCTGCATACTCCCATTCGGCTTCGGTGGGCAGGCGGTATTTTTTACCTGTTTTGGTATTGAGTTTTTTAATAAAGTCTTGAACATCATCCCAACTGACATTTTCAACAGGCAAATTATCTCCTTTAAAACTCGAGGGATTATTGCCCATTATCGCTACCCATTCTTTTTGGCTTACTTCGTATTTTCCGATGGAAAAATCACTTACTGTAACTGAATGGACTGGTTTTTCGTCACTTCCACCTTCATTAAAGTCATCGCCCATTCGGAATGTGCCGCCTTGTACCGAAACCATTTCAGGTTGTATAATAGTAGTCGTTAAATTTGTCGGAGTAGAAGGTGTATTAGCTGCTTCTGAATCTTTTGGCGTTTTAGGTATCAAAAACCAAATTAGAAATGCCAACAAAACAGCACCACCGATAAGGGGCATTTTATATTTTTCAAAAAAAGTAGACTCTTTTCGCTCAATATACTGAGGGGGGGTATCCACAACTTTTATTTGTGCTTTTTCAACTTTTACAGGCTCTATTTTAGGTTTTTCAACCACAGGCTTAGGCGTATCTACTACTTTTACAGGTTCTGTTTTAGGTTTTTCAACAACAGCCTCAACCCGTTTCACCTCTGGCAC
>JAYUQN010000604.1:0-3498 GCA_043756725.1 Saprospiraceae bacterium | reverse complement strand
GTTGCACAACCAATTTCTGCCGAATAGTCTCTTTCCCAAAACGCATTTCTACGATATAGATATTATTTGCCCAATTGAGGGTGTTTAATTCTACTTTTCAATGTGTCACGACAAATCGTTTTATTTCTCTTGTTTTATTAGTTATCATGCGCACATTGTAAGCTCCTGCTTGCCAACTCGATACATTTATGACCAATTTACCTGTCTGGGCATTGGATATATTATAATTTGTAACGGTTTGACCTACTTCGTTGAAAACTTCAATAATGAGCATACTTGTGCTTGAAAAATTATAGTTTAATATCGCCTCACTTGTTGCAGGGTTAGGTGAAACTTCCCAACCGATGCGGTTAAAAGATTGGTTCTGATTCGGAGTGTTTTTATCAAGTTCTGTATTTGCAAGAGCATCTATACTGTTTTTTTGTACTGTTAGTTGCACCGTTGAAAACAAAGAATCATTGGCTGTATGAAGCGATTGTGTCGTAGGTATATCGGCTTTTGGTTTTATCATGCCTACCAACGAAGGCGTTAATTGCATCAGGGTCATACCAATTTCTTTACGGACTGTGAAACAGGGTATTTTCACCTTACTGTCATTGTCATAATTAACCGTATTGGATTTTTTAGGCAACGTCACACTGTCCTTACTGTTGGTGGTGTGGATGACAATAACTGCCAAAGCACCCGCTTCTTGGGCATTCAACACTTGGGTGCTGATATCGCATTCTGCATTGATATTCAATAAGGCAACTTTACCTTTGACGTTTAAAGGCACTTTGCCACAAGTGCGCTCGGTGAGCCATCTTTTAGGAAATTTTCCTGTCGAATCCTTTTTGCTATCCGCTTTTAAGAGGACAATGGTGTCTAAACTCACAACCATTTCAGCGACAAAATCGTTGTCGGGTTTATCCTTGCCGAAGGGCATAGGGTAAAGCATATAGCGTTCATTGTTGTTATACAAGGATAATACAACGGTGTCACGCTTTTGGTTTTGAGCCGTTAGGCTGGTGGCTATGATGGTGCATAGTAATAGGAATATAAGGTCTTTTTTCATGTTTTTTATTTTTTGTTTTGTTAGTAGATTTGGGCTTTTAACTTGTTCCAAAGGAATTCCTTTAGAACAAGTCAAAAACATACCCCCTCAGTATTTGCAACTTATTGGCTATCAATATTTTATACATTCGTCAGAGACCTGTAGCATAAACCGCATCCGCTTTTTAAGAACTAACGAGCACGCCCATTCTTTGGTCGAAGATGGTAAACAAGCTGGTATTTGCAATAACGGATTCTACTTTTACTTAATATTTATAAAAATAGCCTTATCGTCTTGATTTATATTGAAATTAAACAAGTAAATTCTCTGTAAGTATTCTCCCCCACCTTTAAAGTTGTAAAATAAAATAGATTCTCTACCATTTTGATATTCTTTTTTATACTCATATTTTTTCAATAATTTTTCAATACAATATGAAAAAGAAATATTAAAATTTAAAAAACTTACTTTCTTTTTATCAACTACAATAGCTAAAATCATCTCATCATTAGGCAAAAATTTAAAAAGTGAATACTCCGTCAAATGTATATCTGGACTCTCTGGTACTGCAATTATACCCATTTCCTTATCATTCGTTATATATTTACTGAATATAGTATCTATATAAACACAACGAAGTGAGGTGTTTTTCAATACTAAGGTTATAATTACACTATCTCTATTCTTATTTATTACATCAACTTTAAAGGTGTAATCTTTTTCAATCACAACAATTTTTTTTTGAGTATCAATATTATTCACCTTCGTTACTAATGTATCTCCACATTCGTTTTGAGAATTTGATAAAATTGAAAAAAGAATACAAATAATAATTAGAATAATTTTCATGCAACAAAATATTTTTATTTATAATTAGTTTTGATCGACCTTCCCCTTGAATCCTTCTAATGATTTTCCTGTTTGTGGACTGATAAATTTTTCATCATGTTCAGCTACCACTTTATTATGAGCAGATTGTGCTGGCATACCGTTTCCTTCAGTTCGATAATATACCTCGTACAATTCATGAAAAGTAAAGTAGTATCGAGGAAGTGGCATTTTAGTACCATCTGATTTTGTGTATGTTGAATTATTAGCTTGGGATGTAACAATGACTTGACCATCAAAGCCATCTACTGGGGCAAGATCATAATTTTGATAATTATTTGTTGCATTTTCTATTAAAGCTTTTCGTACGGGTTCTCCTCCAGCGTCAATCGCGCTCTTATGATTAGTAGAGTTAAGCCAATCTGTTAAATATTGGTTCAAATCTCCACGCTCTGTTGTTGAATAATTTAGGGCTTTTGTCCTAGGTGCATTTGCTGTTTGCTCACTGCCTCCTCTAACTTTTCCTTGCCAAGAGTCTGCCGCTTGATACAAATATTTTTTACTACTTGAAGATATTTTATCTAAAAGATTCACATTTTCATCTGCACCTACTTTTGATTTTGTTGTTACTTTTGTATAGTTATCCCCTGACTGAAAATTAACTGTTACTTTTCCTCGTTTAAAAGAATTGTAAATTAATGCTATTAAGTCTCCTAAAGCTTGTTTATCGCCATTAGTTATATAAAGTTCTTTACCATTAGGGTCTATGATTACAATAGGATTATTCCCCGCAAATGTATAAGGACTCATATTCAAGTATCGACCAGCTAATGGATCAATCGCATTCCACCTACCAATAGTAGCATCATAAAACCGCGCCCCATAATTATACCACCCCAAGCCAAATTCAGAAGTCAATTCTTTCCCATTAAATTTATATTTGTTATCTGACACAATTTTCCAATTCCCCTCCATATCTAAGCCAAAGGGATAATAATTATTAATATCCTTAATATCAGTGGCATCAATGTTACGGTCATTGTTTTTATCACTAAAAACGACCCGATTATTGCCCAAATGGTCTTTCATCACATATTCGTATTCATATCCGCCACTTGCGTTCAATACAACGGCTCCTTCTGGATGTGTAAAACGACTCATGGACCAGTTTTTGTATTCTACGCCATTGATATACTCTTGCCAATAGCCTTCAACACCCGCAGGGTCATAGACTAATTTACGCAATAATTCCCCATCTGCGGTGTAGTAAAACTGAATTTCACGACCATTGCCCATGAAGATAACCGATGGCAAATTTAAGTAATTATACCAAATATAGCTAATCCCTTTGTTGACATCTGAACGAACATTGCCGTTGGCATCGTAGGTATATTGCTGATTGTCTGTATTATTGATGGATTTAAAACCTTTGTCCAAAAATATTTGCGCATCTGCTGGAGGCGAACCAGCGGGTGGCACATCTTTTACGCGCAAGAGTTTATTCTCCTCGTTGATGGTATAGCTTAGGTTATCAATCATGCCATAATCAGCTGAGGTATATAGACCTTGATTATTTAAAACGCCTGTTTTCAATCCTCGGCGTTGCAGCGATGTGATATTACCTCTAAGGTCGTAAG
>JAYUQN010000603.1:0-9775 GCA_043756725.1 Saprospiraceae bacterium | reverse complement strand
TTCAATAAAATGGCAGACCGTACGCTTATGACGGGCGAGTGGTTAGCCCATTGTTCTGCTTGTTGTGTCCCTGAAATAGCGAATGTTTTCAACCGTGTGGGTATCAAATTTCACCAAATAACAGGTATGTTGCACGATGACCCCGAATGTTGGAACGAGGTGAAAGAATGGATAGAAGCCGCAAAAGTGAAACACATCATGGCGTATAATCGCTTAGGTTGCATGGGGCATTATTACAGCGGCATGTTGGATATTTACAGCGATTTGACCCAACAATACGCTCATTTTGGCGGGCATATTGAGCTTTTAGAAGTAGAAGAATTAGCAACTTTAAGGCATCAAATTACTGAGGGGGAGGTAAAAAACCGTTTAGAATTGTTTTTTGACACCTTCGATGTTCAAGCCGATTGCCTTATTGAAGATTTGGAAAGTGCTGCTAAAACCTCTTGTGCTTTAGACAAGTTGGTTGAAAAATACAAATTGGGTTCGATGGCGTATTTTTATAAAGGCACAGGCAATCCTGAAAATGAAGAAGCCATAGCCTCCATTATTTTAGGCAATTCTTTACTCACCGCTAACGGCGTTCCTGTGGCGGGCGAGTATGAAATTAAAAATGCCCAAGCCATGAAAATTATGGACAGCTTTGGTGTAGGCGGCTCATTTACAGAATACTATGCGATGGATTTCAAAGAAGATGTTATTTTGATGGGGCACGATGGACCCGGGCATATTGCTATTGCGGAGGGTAAAACCAAAGTGCGCCCACTAAAAGTGTTTCATGGCAAAGTCGGCAAAGGTGTTTCAGTTGAAATGCGGGTGAAAAAAGGAGCCGTTACTTTGCTTTCAGTGGTTGAAAATATCCGAAGGGATTCATTAGGAAAAAGCGGGTTAATGCTTTTAGTGGCAGAAGGCGAATCGGTTGAAGGACCCATTTTAGAAATTGGCAATACCAATAGCCGCTATAAATTTCCGATTGGCGCAAGGCGGTTTGTAAATGAATGGAACAGTCATGGACCTGCCCACCATTGTGCTGTTGGTGTGGGGCATATCAGTTCTAAAATTGAAAAACTCGGTGGCTTATTAAATATGGCGGTGGTGAAAGTTTGTTGAGCAAAGCCAAAGATGCTGAAACGCCTTTTTTATACCAATCTTCCGCATTACCTGTTGCCCACCCCCGATTAATGGCTTCAGCAATGTTAAAACACATTTCAATATAGCCAATCATAATATTGGGTTCAGCCATATAGCCTGAATATAGGTCAAACGCATTAAAATACCAAAACCACATTAATATTCAATTCACATTCAAAATGTCTCTTTGTGAAATTTTTAATATATAAATTTTAACAAAACTTGATTTTTGAACTTTTAAATTGGATAATAATGAACAAACTTTGCACTCTTGCTTTTCTTCTTTTTTCAAGCCTTATCACAATAGCCCAAACGCAAAAAGCGGCTATTGAAGGTAAAATAACCGATGCTTCGGGGCTTCTCCTGGGCGTGAACGTAGTTGTAAAAGGCACGACTAAAGGGGCAACAACTGACCTTGAAGGCAGATTTCGTTTGGAAAATTTGCCCGTTGGCAAATGCGCGATTGTCATCTCTTTCATTGGTTATATGCCAAAAGATACAACGTTTGACTTGGTGGCGGGTACAAATGCCGTGGGCAGCCTATCACTTTCTGAAACCAATCAAGCCTTAAACGAAGTGGTTGTAAAAGGCACTATGGCTCCTTCGCAAATGAAAGCCTTGAACATCAAGAAAAATGCTTACGGTATCATGGAAGTTATTGCGGCTGATGCCATTGGTAAATTACCAGACCGCAACGCTGCCGAAGCTGTGCAACGTATGCAGGGCGTTTCAGTAGCCCGTTATCATGGCGAGGCTGACCAAGCAACGGTGCGGGGTACGCCTTTCGGTTGGACTTCTACGCTTTTTAATGGTACACGTATGCCGAGTGCGAGTGTTTACGGTAGCCGCAATTCCGTGCTTGATGCCGTGCCTTCTGAAATGATACAATATGTGCAACTCTCAAAAGCCATTACGCCCGATATGGAAGGCGATGCTATCGGTGGGTCTATCAATTTTGTGATGCGTACTGCACCCGACAAACGGACGTTCAATATTTCAGCCGCAGGGGGTTATAACCAACGCTCTCAAAATGGTACTTACAATGCGTCTTTGGTGTATGGCGACCGTTTTTTCAAAGATAAATTGGGCATTATTATCAATTCCTCTATTTGGGATAGAAATTGGGCAACTGATGAATTGGCTATTGCTTACAACACCAATTTGGCAGCACCCGCCACAAAAGAAGTGGCTGACCCGCGTTATTCAATCAATACAGCCAATGCAAAACGCTATTTCGGAAAGCGCAGAACAGACGGTTTAAATGCGGGTTTGGAGTATAATTTTAATTCAAGTAACAAAGTATATGCTCGTACTTTATTGGACAAATTTGATGATATACGCCCTGTTTATGAGAGTTTTTATGATTTCAACAGCCGCCGTTATCGTTTCAGTTAATCATTGGTGGTTTTAGAAATGAAAACACGCAGATTAAAATGTTCGGTAAAAATGCGGAAACAAAACGAGTAGGAACTGCCAACACAACGGTTATCAATGATTTTACCAAAGAAAATACCTACAACAATTTTTTACCGATGTTGCACTTGAAATATTCGCCCGTTGAAAAAGCGAATATTCGATTGGCTTACACGCAAACGTTTGTCCGTCCTACATTCGGCGAGTTAAACCCTTCGGAAGTGGTGAATTTGACAACAACTGTACCCACCATTTCAAGAGGTAATACCGATTTGAACCCGACCCTTTCTAATAATTTTGATGTCATGGGCGAATACTTTTTTGGCAATATTGGCTTGATTTCGGGCGGTGTTTTCCATAAAAATATTACCGATGTTGTCTTTTCGGATATTTCAGATGAAACTTTTGGACACATTTTATTTTCATCAAACGCTTTCCATAACTGAAATTTTCTACACTTTGCTTATTTTAATTGGTATCATTGGGTTGAAAACGCATACTGTCACATAAAAAACGCTTCAAAAATACCCCCTCAGTATTTTTTCCCAAAAACCCTCCAAGAGTTTGAAACTCTTGGAGGGTTACGCAAAAAAAAACCGCCTTGACAAAATCAAGACGGCTAATTAATATAAACAAAATGTTTACGCAAATTTTTATATATGTTTTGTTCAAAATATTTGAAATTATTGAACAATCAATTTCTGTACTTTTCCATCTAATTTGATGAAATACAAGCCTTTTACCAAACCTTGTACCGAAGCACGGTCTGTACTGAAACCACTTCTAACCAATCTACCTGAATTATCAAAAATGCCATAAGAAAGCACTTCACGACCAAAGAATACCGTTCCTTCTGAAATCGGGTTAGGGAAAACAGGTGCTACTTTTTCAAGATTTTTAAGCTCTTTTGAACTTGAAACGATGAATAAGTTGGCTAAAACAGGATTGTCTTTGAAGTTTGCACCCGTTAAAGCAGGTGAATTAGCAACAGGACGGAAGTTTGGGGTAGTAGAATATGCTGAAGGGTCAACTAAAACTGTACCTGCTGTGTAAGCTACAGGGTTTATTTTATTGGCTAAAACACCCGTTTGTTTTACCCAACCATCAATGGCAGTTAATCTATCTGCTGCTGCTACTTCTGCCAAACCATTGGCAGTTGTAGAAACAGGACTTAGAGCTGCCGCAGTATTGACAATAAGATTGTTATTAAACTGCAATTGCTTGGTTTTAACATCAACTGCTGTATTATTAGGTGCTGTCAATAAAGCCAAGGCAGCCGCATTATTGGTATTTCTAAGGCTACTATCGCCATCAATCATCACAAAATTGCGGTATCCCATAAAGATACTGTTCACAACACGCTGGGCGGAGTTTCTTCTGATACGTGCGCCACGACGGAAAGCCGCTTTTGCCACTGAAGTCAAATCAGCATACGTTTTCCCAATAGGCACAGGGCCAATCATCGTATAATTAGAGAAAATAGCGTTTGTAATAGGGAATTGACCTGAACCACCCGCATCGTTATCACTTTCGAAACCTTCCGATGTAGAAGCACCAGAAGCGGCATTATAAGTCAAATCATAGAAAGCGGTATCTTTAACACCAATACCAAATTGGCTTAACCCACTGTATCCAAAATCTGTATCAAAATCATCGTCTGTTCCTTTCCATGCAATAAGATTAGAGCTATTTATTGAGCCACCAAACCACTCAAAAGAGTCATCATTTGAAAAAGAGATTTGGATATTCCGCATTTCTGTGGCTCTACCCACTGAACCCAATGTTAAACCATTGATTTCTCTATTGGCTTCAAAAGCTAAACCTGGAAATTCGATGCGTAAATAGCGAATAATGCCAGAGTTGTCATCGTCATTTGTGCCACCGTGAAAAGTCAAAGTTGGTTCAAAAGTAACACCATTGAAGCCTTCTAATTGAACCCCTGTTGTGCTTGTACCGACCAATTGATTGTTTTTAGCATTACCACATATTGCCAAACCTCCCCAATCACCTCTATCCCGTGCACCAACAGCTTTGGCAGAAGTCATAATCACAGGTTTAGCGGCAGTACCTGTAATTTCAATTTTGCCTCCTCTTTCTACAACAATACAAGCATAGTTTTTATTGGGTGTTGCATTAATATCCGCTAAAGCACGAATAAGTGTGCCTTCTGGAATAACCAATTTGCCACCACTTTTAACAGCGATAATGCCTTTTAGTAGGTAAATTTTTGTAGCATCCAGTGTTAACGTTGTTGTTATGTCTTTTAAGCCTTGTTTTGCGCCTACAGTAAGCATTGCATTAAGGGTAACAGTATCCGTTGGCGCGCCATAAACAGTATTTTTAGGGTCAAAATTTGTCCAACTCTTTGTCCAGTCGTTAGCAATCGTTGTACCTAATGCACCGACATAGCCTGTTTCTTTTAATTTGAAATCGGCTTGAGCAATCACCAAGAAAGTTGATAAAGTGAAAGCTAATAATAGGAGTAATTTTTTGCTCATTTTTTTAAAATTTTAGACTTTAAATTTGATATAAGTAATTGACTATCAAATGTATAATACATTCGTAGAGTAATGAAAATTACAATGTTAAGTAATCATTAAGGTTGGAACTCTGATTAAAAAATGGGATACGTTTAGGGTAAATTAGTAAAAATACTGAGTGGGTGTTAATTGTTATATTACTGAATTGTGGTATTGTTTTATCCTATTTAACAATACAACAATTCAGCAATACAACCTTTTAGAAAGTGTAGTTGAAACTCAAAGCGGCAGTAAAGCCGTTGTTGTATAAAAACATTTGGCGGTCACCACCTGTACCAGTTGATTTTTCAAACTTGCCACTGTTGTCGGTATCTTGGTAGAATACCAAATCGTTGCGTAATATATCACCTACGGTTAATTTGACATTCATTTTCTTGATGTTTTTACCCACTTGAAAATCGATAACGGTACGAGGTGCTTCATAAATATCGGTTCTGTAAGGTGCATATTTACCATCCACCCCTACATAAGCAATACGGCGACCTACCCGATTGCCAATAACACTGGCAAACCAACCATTATCTTTATTTTCATATTGTAAACCTGCATTGATGATGTAAGGTGATTGCCCCTGTAATTGTCTGTCAGCTTTTGCTTTTGACTCTGCATCAAAACTCAATTGCGATTTGATGAGTGATAAATTTGAAAAAACAGACAAATCGTCAAAAACCTTAGCCGAACCCATAAAATCTAAAGCTTTTCTTACCTCAAACTCAAGACCATAAATGGTTGCAGATTTTTCATTTTGATACGTAAACGTTGTGAACGGTTGGCTCAAATCAATGCTAAACTCGACGGGGTTTTTAATGGTCTTATAAAAACCACCAACTGAAATCAATTGATTGCCACTTGGAAACAACTCAAAGCGTACATCGTAGTTATTCAAAGTCGCAATTTTCAAGTCTTTATTACCCTTTATTTCAGCATTTTTATCAAAGGTATAGAAAGCAAACGGCGCTAATTCACGGAATTCGGGACGGTTGACAGAAGCGAAATAATCGGCACGGATATTAATTTTTTCAGACAAGTAATAACACATATTGATAGAAGGTAAAAAAGAACCTTGTTTCAAGTTGGCTATGTCTGCACCAATTTTTTGATTGCTCACCTTAATATTAGCATCTTCATAACGCGCACCATATACAACTCTTAGTTTTTCTTGAAACTTTTGGTCAATCGCTACATAATAAGCTGTTAAATCCGATTTGCCTTGATAGTAAGCCAAGTCGTTTGACGTTTTTTCAACCAGATATAATTTCGTTGCGCCTATGTTTTTAGCACTCAAATCTACTGAGGGGTCTAAGGTTGTTTCAGAAGGAGAGCCACCATAAACGAAAGTGCGGCTATCGAAAGTTCTATCACGGTTTTGGTAGAAAAAGCCCACTTTCACTTCTGTTTTTACTTTATCTCCCTTAAATTGCTTGGCTATATCAAAGTTGCCGCCTAACAAATTTTCATTCAGATTGGAAAAGAAACGGCCACTACTGCTGTTGAAAAAATCGCCTAAAGTTAAGTCAAACTTGCCTGAGCCAGAAGGTTGTGTGTAGTTGACAATGCGGTAATCAGGCATTTTACGCACAACATTTGAAAAATTGACCGAGCCATTGATGGTCATATTATTGACCCCAATAAGGTGTTTTACAGATAAAATACTATTCGTAAGGCGGTTATAGCTTAAAATATTAGAATTGTTTTGCACTTTCAAATCGTCAGATACATTACCTGAACCTGAACGTAGGGTTGTGTTATTATCTGTATTAATGTTTAGAAGGTTGCGGAAGTTGATTTGTGTTTTGCTACCAATATAGTTGACATTAAAGATGCCACCTGTTGTAATATTTTGACCATAAATTTTGTCATCAAAAGCAGCTACAATACCCGCATCATCGTATGTATTGACTTTACCAACTGAATTTTTACGGGTACTGGCGTAGTTTAGTGCTACAATAACGCCTAATTTTTTGGTATCACTCAAACGGATAGGCAAGCCTAAAGAGTAAGCCAATCTACCATTTGGGGCAGCATTGCCTGTGGTTCTTGACCAATCATTGTTAAATTGCTGGGTCACGTTGGCAAATTTAGTTTTTTCTGTGGGCGTTGCGAAAGAAGAAGCCAAGCGAAGAGAACCATCTTGAAAATCTGGAATATCCCGTTGCGTTCCCATAATATTCACCTGTTCCCCTGCATATTTTTTATATTGCACAAAGTCTTTGAAAGTTGTCAAAGAGTGTATTTGCTCTCCAATAGTGATGCTTTGGGTAAATTTTTCAGGAACTGCCTTTGCATTAATTTTGATAATACCACCCCCAAAATCACCGATCATATCGGGCGAACCCGCTTTCAAAATAACCAAATTGTCAATCAAATTGGCAGGAACAACGTCAAAAGCGAAAGCTTTACGGTCAGCCTCTGTTGAAGGTAACAACGCTCCATCTAAATAACCCGCATTGTAGCGGTCATTCATACCACGGATAATGGCGAATTTACCTTCTTGGATAGAGGCTCCTGTTACCCGTTTTAAAACATCCGATGTCGTGCGGTCTGGCGTTTTGCGAATAAGGTCGGCTGAGACACCATCTGATACTTGCATCGCTTTTTTACGTTCAATCATCATCGCCACAGTACCAGACCTTTCGGCAGTTGCTGTAACAACAACTTCTTGCATCATGGCTTTGCTTTCGCTGATAGCACAATTGACATACGCTACTTCGTTTGCTTTTACTGTAACGGATATTTTTGATGATTCATAACCAACAAAACTAACAACGATTGAATAATCACCCGGCTCAACAGGAAAGGTGTAATTACCATCTAAATCTGTAATGACACCTCGTGTTGTTTTTTCTATTAAAACAGCAGCCCCCACCAATGGCTCGGCCGTAGTTTTATCAATGATTTTTCCTGAAATTTGCGTTTGAGACATCACCGATGTGCTAAAAAGCACACAAAAGAAGAAAAGGGTTGAAAAAATTTTCATTTCGTAAAGATTTTGTTTAACTATCAAAAAACGAGTTTAATATAGGTTACTCTTAAGCTATAAAATTTATTTAGGGTGCAAAAGTACCCCTCCAATGTTAAGCCCACATTAAGTCAATATTAAATTTAGGTTAAGTTCCCGATAAGTGTAAAAAACCTAACATTCGCTTAACCTAAACTTAAACATTACTTAATCCCTTTACCCCCCTCAGTATTTTGGCTTGTTTTACCTTTGGGGTCGGGGGTGCTCGGGCTTTTTCGAGTGCCAAAACAGAACCAATCAGCCCTGCCTTTAGGGCTTTTTAACCCATTATTCGCATAAAATTTTATCTTAATAAATCGGTTTTGGATAAATCCGAAGCCACATAAAAACAAAGCTATGAACAAATTACGTTTGACTATTTTCTTTCACCCTATTAAAAGCACAGCAAACCATCGTTACCACGACCGTTGTAACGCCTATTATTGCCAAAGATTCCACAAATTTTCAAGATTATTGTGGCACCTATAAAATGGCTGAAAACCCTTATATTGAGGAAATAAAGATTGAATTGAAAGACGGAAAATTGATGTCACGCACACCCGAAGATGAAGAAATTGTGTTTGTTCACACCGAAAACGATGCGTTTTTCATCCCCCCTTTCAATGCAAAAGCGATTTTTACAAGAGAGAATGGTCTTGTAAAAGGGGTAAAAGTAATGGTACAAGGGAAGGAAATGAGAGGTGAGAAAAAATAAGGACTTTTTTATCAAAAAAATTACCCCCTCAGTAAAATGCTCAAAAAAGCACAACCAAAGGGGTAATTATCTGAATCATTAACTATTTAATTAAAATTTTGCGTACACATTATATCTTAAAATGAATACCGCAAACCCAACTGCATCTGCCAACGGCTTAATAAACTGAAATCGTTGAAAAATGTCGTCTTTTGTGAGGTATCAAACTGATACGTTGGTTTACCCGCAGCATCTACACTAACGGCAAGCGGCTGTGCCAAACCCGTTTGAGTAGCAAATTGACGCACGCCCCATTTGCTTGAAATCAAATTACCCGCATTCAAAATATCCATTGAAAATTGAATTCTGTTTTTGTTAGGAAGCATATACTCTTGTGCTACTCGCAAATCCAAATGGCTAAACCACGGACTCAATGCGCCATATTTTTCAGCATATTGACCTCTGCGACCACTCAAATATTTGTCCTGTGCAATATACGTTTTCAAAGCCGAACGTTGGGAAGTGGCATCACCCGCAAACGCCATAAGGTCAATTTGTGTATCCGTTGGAATGAAAAGCAAGTCGTTCAAACCCGAAGCATCGCCATTGATGTCACCTGCATACGTATAACTGTAACGTCCACCTTTTACAAATTCCGTGAAAACACTGATTAAAGTTGACCATTTTTCACCTTCCCCATAGACGAACTTTTTACTTAAAACACCCAAAAGGCGGTGTTGATTGCCGTATAAAGACGGTGCTAATTCAGCCGTATTTGTATTTTGGATATTCGCTGGATTACGGTCATACGCATCTGATGAAATTTCAGCATCAATGGAAGCTGCATCATTGGCATTCAAATAATTGTAGCCAAATTTCAGATACATACCACTTGCCCATGTTTTTTCAAGCTGAAGGGCGGCATTGAAAGAATTACCCACATTGGTATTGCTGAAAACATACGCTGTATTTGTACCTTTATCACCCGCTGCATAAATT
>JAYUQN010000602.1:0-3503 GCA_043756725.1 Saprospiraceae bacterium | reverse complement strand
GCTACTTTTTCCATTGCGTTACTTTTTATGCAAAAATAAAGGTTTTTTTGAAATTAATGCGTTTTTTTTGTTATAACAATTTTATTTTGAGACCCCTTAGTAAAAAAATCCCAGCCCGCCTTATGTTGCAGGGGTTTTGAATTAGGCTGCCCTTGATGGGGAAAGATGTGAAAGGATTTAGACGCAGCCCCCCTCAGTATTTCAAAGAAAAATACACGGAGTATTTTTATCTTTCATTAGGCATATCAATAGCATGAATACCATTTTTCGCTAAATATTGAGCCACATTGACCGTCACACCTTCCCAAATCTCTATATCTCGTTGCCAATCTGCTAAAATCCAGTCTTCGTTAGGACGGGCAATTAAAACTAATTGGGTTTTGGTGAAAAACCAAATTACCTTTTCTACACCACTCGCCAACAGCTTTTTTGTCTTGATTTGCCAAACAATATCTTCGGGCGTTTTAGATTCGGATTCAATTTTAACATCTATTTCAATAACTAATTTGGGTGGCACATTGGCGTAATATGCACTAATATGTTCAGGTGGTAAGGTAGTTTTATCGAAAACGGCAATATCGTAAGCCGCTTTATTTTTCTTTGACAGATTATTGCCCACTTCATTTGACATCACCCAATAGGGTTTATCTTCGAGAGCATTCCAGAGTTTGTTGTAAACATAGCCAACAACAAGCGATTGATAAGTACTACAAGCCATGACTTCTTCGGGGGTTTTGAGTCCGTTTAAAACATCACGATAACCCCGATAAAACCAACGGTCACCGTCAATGACTTCCCGAACTAAGTAGTCGGGAACAGAAATTTTTGTTGAAGTTGTGCTGCGCTTAGATTTTAATTTTTCTGCCGTGATTGTTGACATCTTTCAATTTTTTTCAAAAATAAGAATATTTTAGGAATATTTCAAAAAAATAATTTTATATTTTTGATAAACCAATAGCCAATTCTGCTTTCAAAAACCGCCCCGTATGCGACCCCTCAGTATACGCCACTTCTTCGGGTGTGCCTGTACAAACGATTGTACCACCCCGATTACCACCTTCGGGTCCCATATCAATCACATAATCCGCCACTTTTATCACATCCATATTATGCTCAATGATAATGACCGTATTGCCTTTTTCAACAAGGCGATTGATGACGTTTAAAAGGTGTTGAATATCCTCAAAATGCAAGCCTGTTGTGGGTTCATCGAGGATATACATCGTGTTGCCTGTGTCTTTTTTAGAGAGTTCTTCAGCGAGTTTCACGCGTTGGGCTTCACCACCTGAAAGGGTTGTGGCTTGCTGCCCGAGTGTGATATAACCTAAACCGACATCAAAAAGCGTCCGCATTTTGCGGTTGATATTGGGTACTTTTTCAAAGAAAGTAGTCGCTTCTTCGACCGTCATGTTCAACACATCGTTGATGGATTTGCCTTTGTAGAGCACTTCGAGCGTTTCACGATTGTAGCGTCTGCCGAGACAAGTTTCACAATCTACTTCTACATCGGGTAAAAAATTCATTTCTATTACCCGTTTGCCACCGCCTTCGCAGGTCTCACAACGTCCTCCTTTTACATTGAAACTAAAACGTCCGGGTTTGTAGCCTCTAATTTTAGCTTCGGGCAAACCCGCATAAATGTTGCGAATATCGCTGAAAACGCCTGTATAAGTGGCGGGATTTGAACGGGGTGTGCGTCCTATTGGGCTTTGGTCTATTTCAATGACTTTATCCAAATGCCCTAAACCTTGCATACGGGTAAAAGGCATCGGTTTTTTTACAGAATTGTAAAAATGTTGCTTCAATATCGGATAGAGCGTATCGTTTATAAGGGTAGATTTTCCACTACCTGAAACGCCTGTTATCAAAGTGAGCGTTCCTAACGGGATTGTGATAGTGACGTTTTGTAGATTATTGCCTGTTGCGCCCGTTAAAATCAATTCTTTACCATTGCCTTTGCGTCGGTGTTTAGGGATTTCAATGCGCCTGATATTATTCAAATATTCAGCCGTCAAGGTTTTATTACCTAAAAATACTGAGGGGGTTCCTTCGCCGACTAATTCGCCGCCGTGCTTGCCTGCGCCAGGTCCCAAATCCATGAGGTAATCGGAAGCAAGCATAATGTCTTTATCATGTTCGACGACGATAACGGTATTGCCAATATCCCGCAATTGTTGCAAGGCTTCGATAAGTTTTTCATTGTCCCTTTGATGCAAGCCGATACTGGGTTCGTCGAGGATATAAGTAATACCTGTAAGTTGCGAACCAATTTGAGTAGCCAAGCGAATACGCTGTGATTCTCCGCCCGAAAGCGTGCCTGCGGGACGATTCAGATTGAGATAATCTAAGCCCACGTGTAGCAAAAAACCAATACGCAATCTGATTTCTTTTAAAATATCTTTTGCGATAACTTGTTGACGTTCAGAGAGTTGTGCATCTATTTGAGCAAACCATTGTGCCAAACTCACGACATCTAACTCAGATAATTGCCCAATATGCTTTTCACCAATTTTGAAATGCAACGACTCTTTTTTCAACCTAAAACCTTCACACTCTGTACAGGTCACAACGGACATAAATTCCTCTGCCCAAGTGGCTATTTTTTCAGAACTTGAGTCTTCATACCAACGTTTCAGCATATTGGCTAAACCTGTTGAAGCGAGGTCATAGGCTAACAAATCTTGCTGTGGTACGCTTGTAGGCAAACTGACGGTCTTTTTTTCACCACCATATAAAATCAAGTTTAGGGCTTCCCTCGGTATGTCTTTTATAGGTGTTGCAAATGTGAAATTATACCTTTTAGCAATGGCACGAAGTTGTTGAAAAGTCGTGTTTTCACGCACTTCGCCAAAGGGAACAATAGCAGTATCGTTGATGCTTTTTGTATCATCAGGAATCATACGGGCTATATCGGCTTCTGCTACTTGACCCAAACCCTTGCAATGTGGGCATGCACCATAAGGGGAATTGAAAGAAAATGTATTGGGGGAAGGTTCTTCGTAACTGATACCCGTTTCCGCATCCATCAATTGCTTTGAAAACATGGATAGTGCCCCCCCGCCCCCAGAGGGGGAGTCTGCCGAAAAAGACTCCCCCTCTGGGGGCGGGGGGGCTGTATCTAAAATAAAAACCAAACCATTGCCCATTTTCATAGCCGTTCCGAGTGAAGTAACGAGTCTATCATGTCGTTCTTCTGAAACTTGTATTCTATCTATCACAACCTCGATATCATGCACTTTGAATCTATCTACTTGCAAGCCCGGTTCGAGGTCGAGTAAAACACCGTCCACCCGCACTTTTGTGTAGCCTTGCTTGCGAATACCGTCAAAAAGCTCTCGATAATGCCCTTTACGCCCGCGCACAATGGGGGCAAGAAGCGCTATTTTATGCCCTTGAAATTGTTCGGATATATGGTTAAGGATTTGTTCATCGGTGTATTTTACCATTTTTTTACCCGTAGAATAGCTGTATGCCTCACCAATACGGGCAAAAAGTAAGCGCAG
>JAYUQN010000601.1:0-3504 GCA_043756725.1 Saprospiraceae bacterium | reverse complement strand
TTTTCAACAAGGTGATTTTATAGGTATTGATAGAATCTTCGGGCTTAGAATCTTGAATAGCATAGCTTTTCAAATCAGCCCCTTGAACAGCCGCCTTGGTTTGTAGCCATTCAAATTGTTCGCCTACTTTTTTTTCAATTTTAAAAGAATCGCCTAACTCTGCCATATTTTCAACCCAAATGAGTTTGATGCCTTCTACTTCGGCATTACCGTTTGCTGTAAAAACGGGGGCAACAAGATTGGCTTGTGTGGGTCGTCTGTCGAGTTGTTGAAAGCCTTGTGTCAGAGTTAAATTGTTAGATTGTATGGTAGCGGCTATCGGTTCACCGATTGAGCAACTGACATAAAAATTTGAAACGGCTGCCGTACCGCCATTGGCATTGATGCTGGGGCGTTGAAGGCTTGTTTGTCCTTGCGCTTGTAGGTAGGCAAGGAGGATTGATAATATTATTATTTTTTTCATTTTTGATGTATTTTTAGTTTTTACCAATAATTGCTGTTCCATTGCAAGACCCTATTTTCACTTTTTTACTAATCCTTAAGTTAGAAGTAGATGTGTATTTTCCTTGAAATAATTGAAGTGTTTGACTGCTATTATTGACTAATTCGTTAAAATTGTATCTCTTACCTGAACGAACAGTTTCAATAACATGGCTTTCTTCACAGGAATTAAGGCAATAAGAAAAATTATTTCTGATGCGCCAATTATAAAAATTTGCTACGATATTACCTTGCTGTTCAAAATTATAGGTATTCCAGTTTTGTCCACAATCATATTTGTACGCTCTTTCATCACCGCCTGTCAATAACTGATTCTTAATGCCTTCATTCCAATATTTATAGTGCCCATATTGGTGTAGCTGCCATACATGTGTTAATTCATGTATAAATGTAGATGGATCAACAGATATAGGATTATCGTATAAACCTCCCATATGCATATATGTCAAAGCTGCTCCCGGTAATACAATTGGTACTTTTTTAAAAAACCTTAAGTTCGTTATTATTAAAGTTAATCGAGGTGGCAATGTGCCATTAAATACCATTTTATTAGCCCAATTGTATTCAGTTTCTGACATAACTCGATATTTGGGTAAACGCCCTTCTTTTATTAATGTAATTGCTATACCTAAATATTGTTGATAAATCTCTCCTGCTGCGCTTACAATAATACCAGCTAACTCTTTACCACCTTCAAAAATAAGCTTTGCTGCATCTTTAAACCAATCAACTATATCATCAAAAAAATCGAATAAGCCTTGTGCTGCTATACCACTACTTGCTTTAGTCTGAAAATTTATATTACTTATTAGCGGAAAATTAGTATCAAACTTTGGCACCGAATACATACCCCAAAACTTGTCTGTACCAATATGTATTTTGGCATCGCTCTTAAAGCTGAGATTAGTACGCCCAGAGCCATCATCTCCATGTCCACTAATATTGATTCTATTGAAATTCACTGGTATTTTATTAAAGTAAACCAACACTACATAATCACCTTGCTCAGGTATGTTGGCAATCTTATAAAATATTTTCATTTGGTCGCCTTCAGATTGATTCGTTTTATTAACAACTATGTCGGATTGTTTTTCAGCTAAAAAGACAACTACTTCTTGAGGTGCTCCTGCCTGTAACGGTTGATCTTGATATATGACACGCCATAATTCAATTACAACCCCATTTTCGAGTATAGTATTATTAGGATATTCGGTTTCAAGGGCTGTGTAAAAATCTTTTTTCACAGTTATCATGCCATCTACCGCATTAGGATTCTTTTTTTCACCTAAAAATGTTTTACCCATGATAGAAGCAAAGCCATTATAATTGAATCCTGTAAAAATGAATAGTGCTAATATTACCTTTTTCATATCGTATAATTTATTGATTATCAAATAATTGTTTAAAATTTCAAAATACTGAGGGTCCTCCTCATCTACCTTGGTTGAATCACCATCGTCACCAAACCGTCTTTATCGGCTGCTGAAATGGCTTTGCCAATGATAGTTCCATATCCTTTTTTGCGGCTTTTAGCTTTCATGGCATAACCTGCTTTATCTGATGTGGTGAGCAAATCGCCTGCTTCTACTTGTCCAACGATTTTCACTTTCACCGTTCCCATCATGGCTACGGGGACATCGCCACCGAATTTTCCTGTTTGACTCAATGCCATTCCCGGGTTTATGCCACCTGCACCACTGACTACGCCCAATACTTTTTTATCATAGGCTTTTGTGCTGCGGAGAACTTGGTTGGTATTGTTGGGGTCGCATATAACGACTTCGCCTGCTTGGGGTTTGTCTTTGGATTGGCGGTATTCTACGATGTCGCTGCCGCCTGTAATTTCAAGTACGCCTGTGCGAGTCAAGCCTCTTATATAGGCATGTGCGAAGGGGTTAGAAGGAACGCCTAAGCCATGAACATAGCTATTATCAGACATAATATTACCACCAAAGACATGGTACTCACCTCCGACTACTTCGTAATAAACAACCCCTTGAGGATTTGATATGCCAGCTATATTAGTACCGACATCAATTCTAAACTCTTTTTCATTATTGACTCTTAAATTACCATCAATTCGCACACCTCCTTCAAAATCCTTTGCATAATTGACAACTAAAATATCATTGTGGTCATGTACCAAAGCCCTTTGATGTGGCACATTGCCTTTACTTCTACCGTCATTAAGCCCCATTTGCAAATCAGAACCGTTTAATCTCAACCCTTCTGTTTGGATAGTGCCACCAACTTCAAGTTTAGCTATTGGATTAGTGACACCAATCCCTACATTCCCATTTGCTCGATAAACATTCGCCCCCGAAGTCGTCCATGAATCGGCAGCACTACCCCCACTTTTAAGCGCATACAAAGCAATGGGTGCAGGTAGAATCGGGCTATCTGGTAGCAGTGAACCATTCACCTTAACCCGAATGGTAGAAGCGGCATTACCCCAATTGAGGGTTTCAAATTGACCATAGGTAGCTGCCCCTTGCCCAACTTTCAAGGCAATAAGTCCAAATGGGTCAGTGGGTTTAGAATGATTTTCGGAATATACAGGCGTGCCATTTTGAATAATGCTCACTTCAAAAGTGAAGTGTTGATTTGGGCGAGGATTACCTTGCGCATCACGCACAACGGCTTGGTAATTAAAGGCTTGTGGTACTTGTGCTATTGCATGGAAAGCACAAAATAACAATAAGATGAGCGTTACTTTTTTCATTGTCTTTTAATTTTAAAAATGATTGAAATATTGTTTTCAATCCATTAGTGCAGAGCAATGAAATTCGGTACTCTCTTTTTTCATTTTTTTTAAATAAAAAAAAGCCAGCTACTTTGTCGTAACTGGCTTTTTAAGACACAATTTTTATCTGTAATGATGAGACCGCCAAGTCTCTGGGATAATTATACTAAAGTGAAAGTGGTTTTCGGATTCCAACTTTTATAAAGTATTGAAAACCAATCAATGTATTTTTTTCAATCCGAAAACCACTTTCACTTTAG
>JAYUQN010000600.1:0-3506 GCA_043756725.1 Saprospiraceae bacterium | reverse complement strand
GCGTGCTATCACAGGTTGTACAGCTCAAATACTGAGGGGGGGTCCATTTCACGTCAATGGGCGTAAAACCTGCCGAAGGCGTCGCCGTAAGCGTTATCGTTTCACCGATAAAAATATGCGCTGTATCCTTTCCAATTTCAACACTATTCACGTTCTCCTGCTTGATTTCAATCAAAGTATCCAACACACAACCGTCAAGTGTAATGACCTTCAAATCGTAGAGACCCACGCCCAATGCTTGAATTTGATAAGACATGCGCGTAAAACTGTTCAATTTTATTTCAACATCATTCGTGTCTGATAGCTCAATTGCGCCATTTGTTTCACCCAAACATAAAACAGGTATCGCTGTCACTTCTATTGCCCCACCTGCAGTTACTTCGAGTGTATCGGTTTGAAAATTGCCGCATATATCCCACGCTTTCACCCAATATTGCCCCTCTTGTTTTATCATAAAACTTGAATCGGTTGAGCCATCTTGCCATTCAAAACGGGCGTAGTCACGGCTTAAAACCAGTTGTACAGTATCCTTTTGGCATAATAAAACATCATCACCCAAGCTCAAAAGTGGGGCATTGGCTATACATTGAGGTTGTACAAGGCCAAAGGTGAAAACCTTAAAATCATCTGGAACCACCAATCGAGAAGTAACACTACCCTGCCCTGCCAAATCTCCGACTGTACTTGTGGTCTCTAAACTAACCCATTGAGTACCGTCCCAACCTGCCACCACAAGGCGTGAAATATCATTTTGAGTCAAGGCAACCAATTGGCTTTGAGCGTTCCAAGTCAAAGTAATACGGGTTTCAGACAGACCATCCACATCCCAATATTCGTAGTTGCTAACCCCCAAAAGCCCCGAACTAAGGCTATTTGTCGGAAAAGGCGCGCTAAAAGGGAGCGTTGCCGTAGAAGGATTTCCTTTGAAATAGGCGGCTCTAAAACCCATTCGGGTATCAGATGGCTGTGAAATAGCTGCTATTCGCAAACGTTGCCCATCCCCTATCGGAAAAGCAAAAGAATCATTGCCTATTTTAGAAGCATAACCATAAATATGTCGCGTATCTGAGGCACCTGTATAAGTCGCATCATCGCCAAAAGTCCAATTTACTGAGGGGTTGTTTTTGGGCGTGGAAATAATGCCTTTTTTAAATATCAACTGTCCAGAAGTCAGAATCGGTACGCGTAAAAGCAAGCTGTTGGCATTGTCCATAACAACCTTTTCAAACTGCAAAGGCACCATTTTACCTTCAATTATTTGCAAAGCTGACCCTACAAAATAAACACTGCCTATATTGTCGTTGAAAGATTTTTCATTGATTAAATCGCCATAAAAAGCCATCTCAGATGCTTTGTGCATCTGAATTTTTCCATTATTACGCAACGATTCTTGAGAGAAAAGTGGAACTGTAAGAAGGAAAAATAAAACCATTTGAGCTTTTAGAATAATGTGTAAAATTTTCAACATAGTATATTAAAACGTTCTCTTTAGTATGTTTAAGCTCTACTTAGCCGTATCACGGACTTTAGTCCGTAAACGCTTAAAAACGATGAATACCCTAAGTAAATGCTGTTTCAAAATTAAATTATCGCCTTTCATTAGACATTTACGGACTGAAGTCCGTGGTACGGCTTATTAGTTATTTTATTTAATATATACAATCTATGCCAAATTAAAGCCAATTATCTGTATCTACACTGTTTTGAACGCTGTAATGGCATGTTGAAACACAAAAAAAACTGCCAAAGGGTTAATATACCTTTTGGCAGTTATAAAAAACAAGTGAAAAAGAGTGAATATCACCTTATTATCCCTCGTTTATCAATTATCTTATAGGGTACTTCCACTTATTTACTCCTCAATCGAATAACGGGGCAAATCAACTCCTCTAATGAAATACCCCCATGTTGAAACGTATTGCGATAGTAGGCATTGAAATGATTATAGTTATTTGGATAAAGGAAATACGCATCTTCTTTCGCAAATATAAACGTAGAACTCACATTTGGACGCGGCAAACCCACCGCTTTCGGGTCTCTGATTTCAAGCACATCGCCCCTGTTATATTGCAAATTGCGCCCTACTTTATAGCGCAAATTGGTTGTTGTCTCTTTATCTCCTACCACTTTTGAAGGCGATTTTACTCTTATCGTTCCGTGGTCAGTGAAAACAAAAAGCCGCACGTTTTTACTCGCTATTTTCTGCAAAGCATTGTAAAGCGGCGAGTGTAAAAACCATGAACGGGTCAGCGACCGATAAGCCCGCTCGTCTTTTGCTAATTCTTTCAGCACTTCCATTTCTGTTCGGGCATGTGACAACATATCAATAAAATTATAGACGATAAACGACACATCGTTTTTCAAATAATTCAAAATATTATCTTCCAACAATTTGCCGTTGTGCACATTCGTGATTTTCACATAGTCAAACTTCCATGTTTTACGCAAATTTTTCTGTATTTGGTCTGCCAAAAGGTCGGCTTCTCTTAGGTTTTTCCCCCCTTCTTCATTGTCATTAAACCACCAATCGGGGTGGCGGGCATCAATATCGGCGGGCATCATACCTGCGAAAATAGCATTACGGCTGTATTGAGTTGTGGCGGGCAAAATAGAGTAAAAATAGTCCTCCTCCTCTACCCTAAACATTTCAGAAATCAAAGGCTCAATGACTTTCCATTGGTCAAAACGCAAATTATCTAACAACAAAGCCACTGTTGGAATACCGTCACCCACATGAGGAAATATCTTGTTTTTCAACAAATTATGACTCATGGTTGGTGCTTTATCTTTTTTAGCACCAAACCAATCCAAATAGTTTTTAGCAATATATTTTGAAAATTCTGTATTGGCTTCCGCTTTCTGAGTGGACAATATTTCAGACATATCCTCCGAGCCACTCATGTCAAGCCGCAACTCCCAACCAATCAGTTTTTTATAGACATCCACCCATTCCTCATAATTCAAACCGCTTTGAATCTCCATAAATAATTCTCTGAAATTCTGTTGATAGCTCTGCGTTGTGCGTTCGCTCACAAGGCGTTTGTTGTCAATAATTTTTTTCAAAGAGAGTAAAATCTGATTGGGATTGACGGGTTTTATCAAATAATCCGCAATTTCCTGCCCGATAGCGTCTTCCATAACGTGTTCCGCTTCGTTTTTGGTAATCATCACGATAGGCAAGTTGGGTCGCAGCGATTTTATGCGGGTCAGCGTCTCCAAGCCAGTCAAACCGGGCATGCTTTCATCGAGAAACACGACATCAATATCACGGTTTTGCTCGCACTCCTCTAAGGCATCGTGACCATTTGAAACTGTAACAACTTCATACCCTCTTTTTTCTAAAAATAGGGTATGGGGTTTTAACAAATCAATTTCATCATCTGCCCAAAGTATTTTAATTTTGTCCATTATATGGTTTTAACTGTTTGATAATCAAAACTCTGTGAGCCTCTGTGTCTTCTCTGTTTAACTCTGTGAAATCAAGTATCACAGAGTTAAACAGAGAA
>JAYUQN010000599.1:0-3508 GCA_043756725.1 Saprospiraceae bacterium | reverse complement strand
AAAAATATTAAATCGCCGATTTTCAGAATTGGAGCAGATGTGTATGATGGAACGGCTGATTTTCTTTTGCGTTATATGCGGCAACAACGCTGCGGTTTCAATCCTTCCTTAAAAGATTCGTGTCATACGAGCGGGGGCTATATCGTGTATGGCGATTCTACGCGTGAAAAATACAAACAGCTTGCGCCTTATCCTATCTTTGGCGGTTGGCACGATGCTTCTGATTATTTGCAATATGTAGCCACCACAGCTACCGCTACTTTCCAAATGCTTTTCGCCTACGAACAGACCCCCTCAGTCCCGACTGCTTCGGGATTTCGTTCACACTCAATATTTAAGGATAATTTTCAAGCAAATGGTTTAGCTGGGGCAAACGGCATTCCCGATATTTTAGATGAAGCTAAATGGGGTTTAGATTGGTTGGTGCGCATGAATCCTGAAAAAAATGTGCTTTTCAACCAAGTTTGCGATGACCGTGACCATAGAGGTATGCGGATGCCGAATAAAGATACTTTTACGTATGACATAGCGGGTAGCCGCGCCCGACCTGTTTATCGTATCACAGGCGCGCCGCAAGGTTTGGGTAAATATAAAAATCGGACTACGGGTGTGGCTTCTTCGGCTGGTAAATTTGCTTCTGCTTTTGCAGCAGGGTCGAGGATTTTGAAACCTTTTTATCCTGCTTTTGCTGATAGTTTGAAATTAAAGGCAATGGATGCCTACGAATATGCTCAATCAGACACAGGTGTATGTCAAACTGCACCAAATCGAGCGCCTTATTTTTATGAGGAAGATGATTGGGAAGATGATATGCAATTAGCAGCTAATCAAGTCAGTAAACTCTATAAACCTGTTATGATTGAAAACCCTAAATCAGAAGATGAGTTTTTTAAAACTGTTAAAACGGCAGATAGCACAAAATTAGGCATAGCATTGGATGCAGCTCTTCATGCTAAATTTTTAGTTGAAAATAGAAACACTTATAGCAAATGGATGGGTAGAGATACGGCTCGACATTACCAATGGTATCCTTTTATAAAATTAGGAAATCTTCTTTTATTTGAACATATAGCAGACAGACAGACTTCTATATTTAGAGATGGTATTAAAGCCATTCAAGAAAGGGGACAAAATACGCCTTTCTTAATAGGTACACCTTTTATATGGTGCTCTAATAATTATATTTCTGCTGCTATTACTGAAATGAAATGGTATAGAAAACTCTTTGACTCTGAAGAATTTATAGAAACTGAAGCCGCCCATCGCGATTGGCTTTTCGGCTGCAATCCCTGGGGAACGTCCATGATTTATGGCTTACCGAGGGAGGGCATATCTCCCAAAGACCCGCATTCCGCTTTTACGCATCAAGCTAAAATACCGATTGATGGGGGTTTGGTAGATGGACCCATTTATGGTTCTATTTTTAGAAACTTGATAGGTATTACGCTGTATCAACCCGATGAATTTGCGGAATTTCAATCGCCTTTGGTGGTTTATCACGATGATTATGGCGATTACTCGAGCAATGAACCGACTATGGACGGGACGGCGAGTTTGACGTATTATCTTTCTGCGAAAGAAGTAGAAGGAGCAAATTATAAAAGAATAGAGAATAATGGTTTAAGCATTAAGTTGTTGGAGTCAGCTGATAATTGGGGTAAGGTTTTTGAGCGAGAAATACCCCCTCAGTATCAATATGAAAAATCGGGTGCGATGAACCGTTTGGGATTTAAAAATAAAATAATCAACTTTGTTTTCACGGGACATGAATTTGCAGAAGGGGGTAATAAAATTTTAGCAACTTTAAAAAGACAAAATATCAAAGCGTCTTTCTTTTTCACAGGCGATTTTTTAAGGGAAAATAAAAATTTAGTTCAACAACTTAAAACCAATGGGCATTATATCGGCGCACATTCTGATAAACATTTGCTCTATTGCGATTGGGCAAAACGGGATTCGCTTTTGGTGACAAAACAACAGTTTTTAAGCGATTTGAAAGCTAATTTCAAGGAATTACAAGCTTTAGGTATTGAAAAAAAAGATGCGCCGGTTTTTATGCCTCCCTACGAATGGTACAATGATTCGATAGCAATATGGGCAAAAAATGTGGGTTTGACTTTGATAAATTTCACATCGGGCACATCAAGCAATGCGGATTATACTACGCCTGACATGAAAAATTATAAGACCAGTCAAGCCATTTATGATAAAATACTCCATTTTGAAAAAACAAATGCTGCTGGTTTGAATGGTTTTATTTTACTCTTACATGTAGGTGCAGGCGAGAAACGGCAAGATAAATTTTATCATCGCTTGGGCAGTTTGATTAGTGAATTGAAAAAACGGGGGTATGAGTTTGAACGGTTTTAGCGGTTTGCTCACAGTGGGTATGCTCAAGCCTCCGTGAATAACCAAAAAAAAGCCGTCTCAAATAACATTCAAGACAGCTCTCTAAAACCAATAATTAGTATGAAAAAACATTATTTTATTTCGAGGTTGGATAATTGTTTGTCGTATTTTTTGCATTTGCAAACGACTAACGATTGATAAACAACTAAAACCGTTCCTAATTACCCAAAAAATCTTTACTTCTTTTATTTTACTCTAAAAATGGTACTTATCTTATGACTAAATCGCCATACGTTAATCGGGCTTTTATAAGACTTTTGGCATTGGCACTACCCACATAGCCCATGATTTCTTTAGTAGAGCCTTTTTCACTATCCAATGTATGCTTGAACGAAGCGGGGTGATTAACATCGCTGTATGTGCCTTTCACATCCAATAAATAACTCACTAAAGGATCTATTTCTAAAATAAAATCGGTATAGTTACCTTCAATATTGACAACACCAAAATTGTTTTTTAAACCCCCAATTCTGACATTTCCATATTTTGTTTTAATATCCGCGCTTGTTTCAATTTTTTTAATTTTAAAATCAGAGTACGCACTTTTAACAGCCAGATTTTCAACTGTTCCAACCATTAAATCGCCATATTTGCTATCCACTGCCAAATTTGTAACAGTACCGATGTCATAATCATCATAAGTTGAAACAATTGTCAAATTAGCGACTTTATCAAATTTGAATTCTGAATATTTCGATTTGAGTGACACATCTTTTATATCGGGTGCACTCAATTTGCCATAAGAAACAATGCCATTTAAGCCATTGAGTTTGCCAATAGTGCCACCGCCATAAGCCAATGAAATGGTAGCCGTAGCAGCCCCTTCTAATTTGAAATTGCCATATTTTTGGTCAATTTTTACCCAATCGTTAAGCGTTGCAATATAGCTATCACCATATTTATTGGAGACGTCCAATTTATTGGCAGCAGGCATAGTAACATCATAATCAATGGAATATTCGCAAGCATTATTACCCCAATTTAAAAAACTCCAACCACTGTTTTGGGATTCAATATCTGTTTCTGCTTTCACAAAATCAGGTCCGCTTGAAAAGGCGATATTGATACGGTCAAATACTTTATCTGCTTCGCTTTGCGT
>JAYUQN010000598.1:0-9818 GCA_043756725.1 Saprospiraceae bacterium | reverse complement strand
TCGGCTGAAGCCGAAGCTACGGGTTCGGCTGAAGCCGAAGCTACGGGTTCGGCTGAAGCCGAAGCTACGGGTTCGGCTGAAGCCGAAGCTACGTTTATTAAAAATAAACCCCCCATAACTTCGGTTTTTGCGTCAACTGCAAAGTTGGCATAGGGAATTTAATATAATTTAAACGTTTCAGCGTTTGAATCCAGAATTGGCGTTTTGGTTTTATAAGTTTCACCAAATTAATATCAAGCGAAAGATAAAATTCAGGTTTTCCGCCCGTACCGGGGTCTAAAGGATTGGTATCCCAAGATTTAGCTTCTATGCCCCAACCAAAAGCGAGGCTGAGCCAATCGGGTATTTTTTCAAAGCGATTATTGGTCAAATAGCGTAAAGAAGTGGACATCCAATAGGTTTGATTTAAATAATCATCTAAATGGAAGGGTATGACTTTAATACCCCGACGGTCAAAATAGCGGGTTGTGTGTTGCCAATAACTGGCTTTGATGTCGGTATTACGAAAAAAAGAAGATTTTAAGCGCAACATAGGCTGTAAAGCACCAAACGAACCAGCTGTCATATCGCCCAAGCTATAACCAAAATTGGGTGAAAAACCGTCTTTTATTTCTACTGCTAATTGCAAAAATGTGCCTACACCAAAACCCCACCAAGCGGCTTGTTTGTCCGTCATTCTAAGCCACGTGCGCGCATCGAAATAGGCATCGGCAGTGATGAGACCGCCCATAAAATGCCCCATTTTATCAAGATTATTGGCATATCTATAATCCCTTGACCAATCGAAGTGGAATTTTTGAATGTCATCTTTCCACCACACTTGATTTACATAAAGATAAACACCACCAATGCAGCCCAAAGAAATAGCGCCTACGGAATAAGGCGCAAATTTTTTTCTTTTTGTTTCAGTTAATATTGAATCATTTGTTGTACTTGATGTTGGCGTAGTGTCTTTGTTTTCAGTCGTAAAATTTTGTTGAAGAATGAGAGAGGGTACGTTTTCAATTGAAGAAAGCGTATTGGAATCTTGGCTTTTTAAAGTTGTGAAAGAATAAAGTGTCAAAGCTAAAAGTAAGGGCATTACAAGTTTCATCATCAAGCGTTTAAAATGAGTTATTTTGAGAATAGAATTATGGTTTTTACTGAGGGGGTACAAAAATAGGCATTAGGGCTTGACTATTGCTTTTTTTTACTTAATTTTACACAATCATATCTCATTATAAAATATTTTATTGCGAAAACCTACCTTAAATTTCCAAAAGAATCATGGCAGAAACGTTGAAACTTCACGCTGTAATTGAAAATGAAAAACAGCAACTCAGACTACGCCGCACAAAACTCAATATCCAAAATGCTACATCCGAAAGCACCGAAAATTGGTTCGGTATTGCGATGAGTGGCGGCGGTATTCGGTCGGCAACCATTAATATGGGCTTTTTGAAAACCCTTAACCGTTTTGGCATTCTTGAAAAAGCGGATTACCTATCCACTGTGAGTGGCGGCGGCTATTGTGGTTCCTACGTTCAAACAACATTGAAAACTGAAAATGGCAATTATGCCACACTTTTTGATGATACTAAAATGGCGGCTGTTCGAAATCATGGCGAATATTTGATACCCGGCAATGGTTTGAAAAAAAAATGGAACCAACTTTTGCTAATCGTAGCGTATTTGGTGAGCACCATTATGAGTTTCATAAGCCCCGCTATTGTTATTGTAATTGGTATTTTTTTATATAAAATAACGGGCGTTTTCTTTCAATTAAATGGTCAATTGATGGTTTTGAAACCTTCATACAGTTTTGTTGAAACCTTAACTTTGATAGTAGGGGGCATTATATTTATTCATTTTATTGCCAATATATTGCTGAATTTCAATTTGGATATTTCTAAACAATTCAACTATATTGAGAATTTGTCAGTTTTAACGGTGGTGATTGTGGGCTTTTTATGGCTTTTTTCGCAATACGATGGTGTTGCGGCTATCGAAACCATGTCCGCGGCAGAACATTTTGGAGCGGTTTTAATATTGTTTGGTTTGGGCTTTTTCACGAATCCAAATGCTTTGTCTTTTCACCGATATTATAGAAAACAATTAGCAGATTGTTTTTTGCAATTTTCGGGAACATGGCGCAATGCAGCTTTGAAAGATATTTTTAATCTTGAAACGAAAGACCATTCAGGTTATGTTGCGCCCTATCCGCTTATCAATACGTGCTTAAATCTTCAATCACCCAACGGAAAAGACAAATTTAAAGGCGCAAAAGCAAGTGATTATTTTTTACTAAGTCCTTTGTATTGTGGTTCAAAACTAACGGAATATGTGCCCACCAATAGTTATTCAGACTATTCAGGTATGACATTACCTGCGGCTGTTACTGTTTCAGCAGCAGCCGTAAACCCGGGCATGGGTATCTATTCAAGCCCTATTTTATCCGTTTTAATGACCATTTTTAATGCACGTTTAGGTTTTTGGATTTCAAACCCTTTGAAAGTTCAAAAATTGAAAACGCGGGTGTGGTGGCCCCTTTATTTTTTTAAAGAACTATTTTCAATTATTGGAACAGGAAATAGGATGCTCAATATTTCAGACGGCGGGCATATTGAAAATTTAGCGGTTTATGAATTATTACGTCGTCGTTGTCGTTTGATTATAGCTGTTGATGCGGGAGAAGACCCGCTGTATACGTTTTTCGATTTGGAAAACCTTGTTATTAGAGCGCGTAACGAATTAGGGATAGATATTCGTTTCAATGAGGGTCAAGAGCCTGAAACGTTGATGCGCCCCAGTCCTTCTAAGGGATATTCTAAACAGCGTTTTGCCGTTGCCGACTTGTATTTGTTGTGGAAAGACCCTAAAATTGATTGTGACAATCCGCTTGAACCACCTTATAAATTTGGTACTTTGGTTTATGTTAAAAGTTCTGTAACAGCGCCAATGGGCAAACCTGCCATAACGGAAGAGCAAGACCCTTTGAAATATGACACTTATAAATATAAAATTTATCACCCTGCTTTCCCGCATGAGTCCACAAGTGACCAATTTTTTGACCCTATTCAATGGGAGAGTTATTTTCAATTAGGTCAATTTATCGGAGCCGATATTTTAGGTTTAAGGAAAGACCCTAATGAATTTGAGTATAATAATGCGCCAAAATTTTCTGTTGAAGCGTTAGTCAATCATTTTGACTCTAATATTAATCTATTTGAAATGCCTGAAACCAGCCGCGTTGTAGCGCGCGGTGGACTTGAACCGATGGGTGATTTTGACATGACACCGACGGCGGGTGTTGGTCAAAAAGCAAGAGGTGGTATGAAAAAACAAGAGCCTGCAAGTGCACCACCAACAGAAACAGATGGAAGCGAGTATCGGATGTAGCGTTTTACCCCTCAGTATTTTTATAAAACAATTATCAAATTCTACTTTGGCACTCTGGAAAATTAAAATTTGTTTTTCAGGTTTGGCACGAAAAAAGGGTGGTTTTTGAGTGCCAAAGTAGAACAAAAAAGCCTTGACAATTCGATTGTCAAGGCTTTTGAGCTTTTTATAAATCTATAAAACGTTTAAACTTTTTCTTTCAACGTCTTTTTAGCTGTTGTTACCCCCTCAGTAGTTTCAGATTTGTATTCTGAAAGGTCAAGGTTTTTAGAGAAGTCCATCATAACTGGTGCAGCGATGAAGATTGACGAATAGGTTCCTGCTAAAAGACCGACAAATAAAGCAAAAGCAAAACCTTTGATACCAGCACCACCGACAAGGAAGAGGATGAACGTCACCATCAAAACAGTCAGTGAGGTAATGATGGTACGGCTTAAGGTTGAGTTAATGGCTTTATTGATAACTTGTGGCATCGGGTTATTGGTGTATTTACGCATGTATTCGCGAATACGGTCATAAACGATAACGGTATCGTTGATGGAGTAACCAATAATTGTCAATAAGGCAGCGATAAAATCTTGATTGATTTCCATACTCCACGGCACAAAACCATGCAAAAGGGTGAAAAGGGCTAATGTAATAGCCGCATCATGAAGTGCCGCAATGACGATACCCAAAGAATATTGCCAACGGCTGAAACGTATAAAAATATAGATACCAATAATAAGGACACCAAAGATTGAAATCCAAATAGAACTGCGTTTGATATCATCAGCTACCGTAGGACCTACTTTTACAGATGATTTTATGTGCGTTCCACCTTCTACATGGTTTATAAATTTTTTGGCATCTACGCCACCGCCCGCAACGGCGTTTACACCTTCAAACAATTTCTGAGAAACCCGTGTTTGAACGTCTTCACCTGTTTCTGCGCTAAGATAAGAGGTTGTTACTTCAAAAGTATTTTCAGTATTGACAGCTTTCACAATGGTAGATTGACCTTCAAATGCTTTGGTTAAAGCATCGCGCAATTGGTCACCATCTACTTTTTTATCAAAAGCCAATTCAAATTTATAACCTCCTTTGAAATCCACACCCAATTCAAAACCACGTGTGAAAAAACTGACTAAGCCTGCACCAATAATAAGTGCTGAAAACAGGTAGGCTCTTTTACGCAAAGCCATCCAGTCCCAATTGATATTTTTAAAAGCTCCTTCACTGAATTTTGCAAAGAAACGAATGTTATAACCTTTATTAATTGCCCAATCTACGATTAAACGGCTTACTAAAATTGCAGTGAAAAGGGTGAAAATTACACCAATTGCCAACACAATACCAAAGCCTTTGATGGGTCCTATACCTTTCCAAATCAATACTAAGGATGTTAATAAAGCTGTGACGTGACCGTCAATTACGGCAGACATGGAATGTTTGAAACCATCCGATATGGCTTGTGCCGTAGATTTCCCTTCTGCCAATTCTTCCCTGATACGCTCATAAATGATTACGTTGGCATCTACCGCCATACCCATTGTCAAAACGATACCAGCAATGCCCGGTAAAGTCAAAACTGTTCCATAAGACGTTAAAGAACCGATGATGAAAAATAAATTGACGAATAACGCAATGATTGAGATGATACCACCCGTGCTATAATAAATGCTCATGAAAAGCAAAATAGACAGAAATGATAAGCCCAAAGCCATCAAGGAGTTCCGAATATTTTCAGCCCCTAATGTAGGTCCAACCGTATTTTCTTGAACAATTTCAGCTTTTGCAGGAAGTTTACCAACTTGTAGAATACTTGCAAGGTCTGAAGCCTCTTGAACGGTGTAGCTGCCTGTGATAGAAGACCGTCCTCCTTCAATAGGGTTGATAACACGCGGCGCAGAAACAACATCGCCATCTAAAACGATAGCCACTTCACGGTTTTGGTCGCGCGCACATTTGGTTGTCAAGGCTGCCCATTGTGCGGCTCCAGTTGCATCCATTTGAAGAGACACTTCCACACCTGTGCCACGTTCGCCACTTTGGGCGCGCGCGTCAGTTACGCGTTCGCCACTCACAGCAGGTCCATCTTTACCGACAGATTTCTGTAAAGCATAGAGTTCATACACACCTGTTGATTTATTATCAGATCCTTTGATTGGGTCTTTTCCCCAAGCGAAGACCAAATCGCGAGGAAATTTAGATTCAATTTCAGGCTGTTGCAAGTATTTCATTACTTGCTCACGCTTGTTTTTTTCAGCCATACCGATTACGGCTGGTGAAAGATTGCCTTGATTGGGTGCTAAAACTGAGAATAATGGACCTGCAACCATTGCCGCAGCCGTATCATTTTTAATAGAATCCGTTTTAGTCCCTTCTTGCAAAGCCTTTAAGGTTTTATCCGCATCCATCAAAGCGTTTGCCAATTGAGGGTCTGAAATACGATAGACTTCCCAGAACTCCAAATTCGCGGCTTTTTGTAAAAATTCACGTGCCCGTTGAGGGTTATCAATACCCGGCAATTCGACGACAATAATATCACGACTGGCATCCAATGACACATTGGGTTGAACCACACCCAGTTTATCAATACGACTTTTGAGGCGTTCAAATGTTTCATTGACCGTCAAGTTGGCTTTATCACGGAGGACACTTTTAACTTTATCGTCGCTTGATTCAACATTAATGCTTTCTTTCAATGATTCGTTGCGTGCAAAAAGGCTTGCTAATTTGCCATTTCCAGCCAATTTTTGATACTCCTGCACAAAAAGCGTTATGTAATCACCTTGCGATTGTTGTTGCGCTTTTTTAGCTTCGTCTAAGGCTTTTACAAAATTGGCATCTGTACTTTTGCCACTCAAAGAAGTGAGGAAATCTTTCAAATCCACTTGCAACAAAACGCTCATGCCGCCTTTAAGGTCAAGACCGAGTGCCAATTGCTTGGATTTCAATTCTTGGTAAGTATAACTTCCAAAAATTTTGGTATCCAAAATTTTCACACTTGACATCGAGTCCAAATAAGCAATCCGTGTCTCTTTTTCAACGGCATTTTGTTTGTCGGGGCTTACCAATGCAGCAGTGGCTTTGCCACGTCTTGCCGCTTCGTTTTCAACCTTAATGGTGGGAATATAATAAAGAAATTGTGCTCCACAAATCAAGAGCAGCAGCACCAAGAAGAACTTAATAATACCTTTAGCTTGCATTTTACCTTAATATTTTATTTCTGAAATTAGTCCCCCCCCGTTGCTTCGTCTCTCGTAATGACATGACATGTAGTTTTTAAGATCGGAAAAGATAAAAAAAAGGGACTTTTGGTTGTTGAATTTTCACTGACAAAAAGTCATATTTCAAAAGCGTGCAAATATACAGCTTTTACTTAAATTTTACTTTAAAAAACTATTTTTTGTTCATTGTGTTTTTTGAATACATAAAAAACCCAAATATATTTTTTTTACCAATTGAAATAAAAAATAATACTTGCAATTAAGGTTCCAATTTTTATCACTTTGTCTTTTCATTCCACATACAACACCAAACCTTTCAAATAACTGCCTTCTGGATGAAAAATATTGACAGGATGGTCGGCAGGTTGCGTTAAATGGTGCATGACGCGCACTTTGCGACCCGCTTCGATACTGGCTGCCACTATCGTATCATAAAACAATTGCCTATCCACAACTTGCGAACAGCTGAAAGTAAATAAAATACCCCCCTCAGTAATTTGACGCAAAGCCATCGCATTTAGCCGTTTATAGGCTTGCACGGCATTGTGTCTTTTTGCTATGGTTTTGGCAAAGGCGGGCGGGTCCACTATCATCACATCATATATATGGCTGTTGTCTTTTAAAAAAGGTAAAACATCGGCTGTAACTGAACGGTGTTGAGTGGACTGAACACTGTCTCCTTTTTGGTTTAAGGCTATATTTTTATCTGTCAAATCTATCGCTCTTTGTGAAACATCTACCGAATCCACTGATTTTGCCCCTGCTTTTAAAGCATAGACGGAAAAGCCACCTGAATAGCAAAAAGCGTTTAAAACACTTTTATCTTTTACATATCTTGAAATCAGCGCACGATTGTCCCTCTGGTCTATGAAAAAGCCTGTTTTTTGACCTGTTTCCCAATCAATAGCAAATGGACAATCGTTTTCTAAAACCACCAAAGGAACGGTCATTTCACCGAAAATATAGCTGTTTTTTATGGAATATTGGCTGCTATACTGCTCCGTAGGAGTCCCTTTGGGAAGGGGTAATGTTTCATAAGATTTATCATAAATGGCAACCAATGTGCTGCCAAACACTTGTATCAATGCCGTTTTTATGAAATCTAATTGCCGATGTATGCCTATGGCGTGGCATTGCACCACCGCCACAGAGCCATAAATATCCACAATTAAGCCGGGTAAGCCATCGCCTTCGGCATGGATTAGCCGATAGCAAGTCGTTGATTTGGAATGAGTTAGCCCCAATCGGGTTCTGAAATTGTAGGCATTTTGTATTTTACTTGTCCAAAAATCTTGATTGATGTCCACTTGCTCAAAACTCATAATACGCACAGCAATAGAACCATCGTTGTAATAGCCAATTGCCAAAGGGTGTCCTTTGAAATCTAAGACTTGCACCACATCGCCGTCTTCTATTTTACCCCCCTCCATATCCGCCACCATTTTCATAATAGCGCCTGAAAATATCCAGGGGTGAAAACGTTTTACGGGTTCTTCTTTCCCTTTTTTTAAGATAATTTTATGCATAAACATTTTTTGATTAAGCAACGAATCGGTGAATTTACGTGTTGACAGAAACCACGAATTGACGAATTAAACTAATTTTACTAATCAATAGTCCGTGCATTTTTTTGAAATAGTATTAAATTGGGCTTTTTTGGGAAACTACGTAAAATATTATTTCGATTTTTTAGATATAACTTTGACAAAGTTCTAACTTTGTCAAAGTTGTGCTAATTTAGATGTTGACAATTAATTACAATTAAAAAAAAAATAATTGTCAATACCTAAATTAGTAAAATTAGTTTAATTCGTCAATTCGTGGTTTCTGTCAACATGTAAATGAGTGAAATTTGTAAAATCCGTCAATTCGTGCCTCTTTTTCCAAACAACAAACTTCCAATCCGCACCATCGTAGAACCTTCCTCAACAGCCATTTTATAATCATCGCTCATGCCCATCGAAATATGCTCAAAGGTTTCGCTGTCTTTGAAAAGTGTTAATTTCAGATTGTCAAATATCGTTTTCAGTTTTTTAAACTCTTGACGCACTTTGTTTTTATCGTCCGTAAAAGTTGCCATGCCCATCACGCCACATATTACGACATTTTTCAATTGTTTTACAACCGTTTCTTCTATTATTTCACCCCCCTCAGTACCGAAGCCAAATTTGGAATCTTCCTCAGCAATATGAAATTGCAGGAGACAATTTATATTTCTATTATATCTAACAGCTTGTTTTTCAATCTCTTGCAACAGTTTTATGGAATCTACGGAATGGATGGCATGCACAAAAGGGGCAATGTATTTCACTTTATTTGTTTGCAAATGTCCAATGAAATGCCATTGAATATCAGGTGGTAAGGCAGCTTGTTTTTCAACCAATTCTTGCACATAGTTTTCACCAAAAGCCCTTTGCCCTTTGTTGTAGCATTCTAAAATGGCAATATTGGTTTTGGTTTTTGAAACCGCAATCAGTTGGGTATGGGTATGTGCAAGTTCTTCGATTATTTTTTCGTACATCTTTTTAATTTTGGGGCAAATATAAAGAAAGTTATGAGTTATGAACAATGAATAATGGACAATTATTTGATAATCAACACTTTATAATTTGTCCATTATAAATTGTAAATTGTCCATTGTAAATTAAATTCTTACCGCTACGCCTTTTCGTTTTAAATACTTTTTCAAATCCCAAATCCCAATTTCTTTGAAATGAAAAATACTGGCAGCCAAAGCCGCATCCGCATACCCCTCAGTAAAAGTGTCATAAAAATGGGGCATTTTACCCGCACCACCCGATGCGATGATGGGTATTGTTACAGATTGTGAAATCCGTGCTAAGGCGTCATTCGCAAATCCCTGCTTTGTGCCATCATGATTCATGGACGTAAAAAGAATTTCACCCGCCCCTCTATCGGCTACTTCTTTTGACCACTCAAACAAATCAATATCGGTTTTCAAACGTCCTCCATTTAAATAAACAAACCACTTTCCATCTTCCTCTCGTGCATCAATAGCCACCACAAGGCATTGATTACCAAAGGCTTGTGAAATATCATTCATCAATTCAGGTCGCTTAACGGCTGCCGAATTAACAGATACTTTATCAGCCCCTGCGCCCAAAAGCCGCGACACATCGTCCACAGAACTGATGCCGCCGCCGACGGTGAAAGGGATATTCAAGACTTGGGCTATGCGGGTCACCAAATCTGTAAAAGTTTTACGCT
>JAYUQN010000597.1:0-3511 GCA_043756725.1 Saprospiraceae bacterium | reverse complement strand
CAATGGTATGGTCTAAAAGCGATTTTGATAGGCTGATACCTGCATTATTGACCACAATATCCACGCCACCGAAAGCCAAACAAGCGTTTTCGATAGCGTCTTCAATAGAGCGTGTATTGGTAACATCAAGCAAAGTTGTGGCGACCACATCTTTACCGAAAAGTTTGACAAACTCAGCTTTGGCTTCTTCCAAACGCTCTGGATTGATGTCGTTTAAAATAATACAAGCCCCGTGTTCAGCGAATTTTTTTGAAATGGCTTTACCGATGCCGCCCGCACTGCCCGTTATTAATGCCACTCGCCCACTCAAAGGTTTGGGCTTCGGCATACGCTGCAATTTGGCTTCTTCCAATAGCCAATATTCAATATCAAAAGCCTCTTGGCGAGGTAAAGATGTGTATTCTGAAACGGCTTCTGCGCCTTTCATTACATTCACGGCATTGGTGTAATATTCAGATGCCAAACGTGCCATCGTTTTATCCTTTGCAAAGGTGAACATACCCACGCTTGGGATTAAAATAACCACAGGATTTGGGTCACGCATGGCAGGGCTATTTGGGTGCTTGCAGGTTTCATAGTATTTTTTATAATCGTTACTATAATCCGCAAATTCATTATCCAAATAGTCTTCTTCATCAAATCTTTTCAAATCAAGCACCAAAGGCGCAATTTTAGTCCTTAAAAAATGGTCAGGGCAAGATGTACCCATAGGTGCGAGACGGTCTAAATCGTTGGAATTGATAAACTCCAATACTCGGGCATCATCCGTAAAATGACCCACCATTTTTTGTGAAAAGCTGCAACGACCCCTCAGTATCGGGGCAATTTTAGCCGCTTTTTTAAGCCTTTCTTCTTGTGAAATGTTCGCTATTTTTTCGCCACCAAACACAGGGCGTTTTTTACCATAATGCGTTTCAAGATATTGTGCACATTTTTCAATCACATCTAAGGTATTGATGTAGCTCGCATAAGCCGTATCGCCCCAAGTGAAAAGTCCGTGCGAACCGAGCATAATACCTTTCAATTGAATGCCTTTTGCCGCCGCTTCATTCAAGCAAGTTCGGAGTTTTAAACCCAAATCAAAGCCCGGGCGTTGCCATTCTACCCAACCAATTTCACCGTTGAAAAGGTCGTGCGTGATTTTAGCACCGTCTTTGGCGGCAGCAATGGCAATCGCAGCGTCGGGATGCAAATGGTCAATGTGTTTGAAAGGTAAAAAACCGTGCAAAGGCGTATCAATAGACGGTGCTTTTGAAGCCAAATCGAAGATGCAATGGTTGAAAAGCTCGACCATTTCGTCCTCATGCGCCAAGCCCCGATAGACGTTTTCAAGGTTCAACAAACGCTCCATGTACAAGGCAGCACAACCCGATTTTTTCAAAGTGCCGATGTCACCACCCGAGCCTTTTATCCACATCACTTCTATGGATTTGCCTGTCAAAGGGTCTTTATCGGTTATTTTTACGGAGGTGTTGCCGCCGCCGTAGTTGGTTAAGCGGAGGTCTGCGCCTAAGAGGTTTGAGCGGTAGATGAAAAGGGCGACTTCGTCATTTGCCATGGATGCGGCTTGGGCTTCGTCCCAGAGGTAGCTGACGTGTTTGAAGTTTTTGGTTGTTGCTGTCTTTGACATAAAATATGTATTTTTAACTAATTGATTTTCAATGTTTTATTATTTTAGTTCATCAATGCTTTTTGCAATATCAAGAAGACTAATTAGTTTAATTTCTATATCGCTTATTATTTCATTTTTATCTTTATATATTTTCAAATATGTGTCGTCTAATTCCCAATTAAGCCGACTATGCCATTGGAACGCAAGCCATAATACACTATTTTGTGCTACATTTTTATATATCCTAGAAAAATCAGCTCGTATATGCTCTTTAATTATTTCAGCAGGGTTGTCTTTGATGTCAATGATTTTTCTAAATCCAAAAAGCAAACCTCTAGTAGCTTTTGACTCAAATTCAAATCTTATAGTAATATTATGTTTTCTCATGTTTTCAGTAGATATATTAAATCCACTATACCTTTTATTCCTTTTTACACCAAATTCTAACGTGATATCGATTTTCCTCTCATCCGCTAACTTGCATTTTAATTCCTCTAATTGATTCTTGAAAGTTTCTAATATTTTATTTAGAACTACCTCCATTTGTTTATAACTTGCAAAGTAGGCTGCCAGAGTATCATCAGTTTTTAGAATAGTTTTTGCAATTTCTTCGCTCATAAATAAAACAGTTGATTGATTGGTAAGAATTTTAATTAAATTAATATATTGAGTAATCGTTTCTCTTAAAATAGGATGGTTAACTGCTTCCTTCTTACATAGTTCAAGCCACTTAATAATATCATCACGATAGGATATACTTTGAAAATCTTCCGTATTTTTCAAATCTCTTTTACTATAATTTGAGGGTTCATCACCCTCAAGAGTTAGATAAAAAACGTGAGCATTTTCAACCTTCGTATATCTCAAAACTTGATTTTCTTGTTCAGGTGCGTATATTTTATTCTCAATGAGTATCTTATTTTTTTTCGCATCTTCAATATAAATATCAATTCGTCCTCCTGTTTCAAGTGTTTTTGCACCTAAAGACTTCTCTTTTTCGCATTTTGCGGTTTTGAAATCGAAATCGGTTATATCAAATTGCGTCACAAATTTTTCTAAAAAGATAGAACCTTGACCATGACTACCTTTTGGATTTAGCAAATCAGATAGTATTGCTGAATGTGTCCTAACCTCATCATATTGCACATTTAGTAAGCGAAAAATATTAAAATTCTCACCCGTTAGTGCAGCATGATTTTCATATTTTTTTAGAATACTTGAAATTGAATTTAAAAGATTAGCTAAATTTTGACTTTCAATCATTTTTTGAGTATTTATTTGATTTTTAAATTTCACCCCCAAAAGTAAAACCCCTTTTTGAAATAACTGTCCTACACTGTCTTATTGGGGTTGTTGAATTGAATACCCCCCCAATATTTCACCCATATTATTTTGAAAACTTGTATTTAAATTCTATATTTGTTGAAAATTAAAAAACATGGAACTGGTAACAACATATTCAACAACTGAAATAGAAGCACAACCAAGCATGGATAGCTTGGAAATGCGCTATGAACAAGAACGAGGAAAACCGATGCCAAGTAAAAATCATGCAATCATCCAAGGAAATGCCTATTTTGAGCTAAGAAATCAATACGGCAACCAATATGACGTTCTCACAGAACTTTCACTTGATTTGACATCAGGGAAGGCTGTACCCGACCTTTGTATCTATGAAAAAACACCTCGTAACTGGCAAGAAGATGTTATAAAAACAAAAGATGTTCCCCTTTTGGCGATTGAAATATTATCACCGAAGCAAAATTTTAATGATATTACAGATAAAATAAAAGATATTTATTTCCCTGCGGGCATGAAATCCGCTTGGGTCATTTTACCGTCCGTAGAATCTGTCATGGTTATTAAACCCAATCAAAAAACAAAGACCTACAACGAAGG
>JAYUQN010000596.1:0-3518 GCA_043756725.1 Saprospiraceae bacterium | reverse complement strand
GTTGATAAGACAATCGGTTTTTCATGCGGATTGTAGAGAACCGAATGTTTTGCCCGTTCAGCGCGTGGCATGATGATTTGGGCATTTACTTGACTATTGTAAGCGGTATTGACGATTTGACCCCATTTTTTAAAGCCAAAATGGACGATTTGGGTATCATAAAATTCATTAATACCTGTATAAATCTCATAATTTGGGGTTAAACCATTGGGCATGTGTCTATCAAAACTCATTGGAAAATGAATCGCTTTCTCTTTCTCTAAACAACTTTCTGTCAACACATATTGCCGCCTCGTTTTACTATTTCTTATGCCATAACCAATAAAATCAGCTTCTAAATTTGAAAATGGCATTTGGGTAAAATCTTTTGGATATATCACATCTGAACCTCCACTATTATCAGATGCCCCACGTTGTACGGTTTCAAAATAAAAATCAATACGTTTGAAAAAGGGTAAATCATTAAAAATTTCAAATTTCTTCTCAGGGTCTTGCAAGTATAACCTCCAATTTTCGCTACTTGAAAGCGTGTTTCTGTCAACCAATTTTAGTGTATAATCGCTCCGAAATTGCTCAATTGGATTTTGAAGAAGTGTTTTAATCTCCGATGAATTGTCTAATAAAGAAGCCTCTTTAATGCTCAAAAAAGTGATATTTTTAGCAATATTTGGGCTTCTACGTAACAAAACAATAACCGTGGTGACTCTAAATCCCGAAAAATAAGAGTTCGGATAAGAAATCACGGCTTCGACCTTATCTTTTAAAAATGCCTTCAAACGAATACCAAAATCAGGAATTGTCGTTGTGTTTGGTATTTGTGGATGATGCACAACTTCTGCAATATCCGATTTTTGTAACGTCAAAAGAGCTTTATTCAAACACAATTCTACTATCGGATGAAAATCTTTGACTTCATCATCGCTGTACCTAAGTGTGGTCATTTGTTAAATTTTTTAATATTTTTTGATAATCGTTTTGCAGGGCTTCCAAAGTCAAGTTATAACCCGTTGCGTTGTTGTATATTTCCAATAAAACGACATCAATTTGCTCAATAATGCTTTCTTTTTCGCCATTAAACCGATTGGCGAAAGAGAGTTGAGTACCCATTTTTTCTAATGCGTCAAGTGTCATTTTGTCGAGCCGCGCAGGATTTATGATGCGTACTTTATTGAATTCAAAAAGTTGAATTTTACGTAATCCGCTTCCTTGATTTCGGCTATTTTCAAAAATAGCTAATTTACTGAACGTCGAGTTGAGTAAAGCAAAAACAGCCAATGTATTCACTTTAATATTTAACACATAAAAATTATCTGAAACTTGTAATCCATTAAGATTCAATATAAAATCAATATTTTTTCTCAAATAATAATTAAAAATAATGTTTCCCGTTTGTTTCATTTCCACTTTATACCAAGTTGGATTTTGCGCAATTTCCTTTTGTAGCGTCATCAATTTAGGCGTGTTTTTTACTTCCTGTTTTACATTTTCTAAGTACCCCCTCAGTATATCGTCCATATTTTCACCCACCGAAAGGATATATTTTGAGGGCTTCTCGACGCTAAACGTTGGAATTTTAATAACATCTTTAACAAAAGGAATTGTCGCTTTAAACTTAGGCTTATCGAAAATAAAATATTGATTCGCAATAGTACCCAAACCACGAAAAGGCTTAACTGTACTGATGTTTTCTAAATGGCAAAATAGATTATTCTTAAAATTTATATTGGCTTGTAAATTACCTTTAAAATGCAGAAAATCATTTTTATTTAATTTTAAACTCGCCGTTAACGGTTTGTCATTTGTCAAATTTTCGGGCGTGTCAAATAAAAAATAATCAATATTTACGTTTTCATAGTTAAAATTATTTGTTTTTGTAAATTCTATAATTGTTGCCCCGACACCAGCATTAGGAAATGCGTTTCGCTTGAAATGATAAATGGCTTCTATTTGACCAAAATGTAATAATACTTTTTTTAACTGTTGTCCAAATCCGCTATAAAGCCACGAATCATAAGTAATCGCTACCAATTTGCCATTTTCTTTCAAATGCAACAGCGTTTTTAGCAAAAAATAGATGTATAAATTGGATTTTAGCGGCACCGTAACATTTAATCCACTCAGGCTCTTCAAAATTTTATCCTTATTATTCAGCCCTTTTGTCAATAATTCATGCCTAACGTAAGGCGGATTTTGAATAATCGCATCAAATTTTTCAGATATGGGTAAGTCAAAAAAACTACCTCGCACGAGCTGCCTATTTGCTTGTTGATAAAAATGTTGTATATCATTTGTTATGAGTTTATCATCAATTTCCATAGATTTAAGGTTAAAATCGGTCATAAAATCAACAATATGTTTAGGGAAAGTATTCGGTCCCATACACGGGTCGAGAATAGATAAACCTTGACCACTTTTTTTTGACAACAATTTAACCATAAATTGAGCAATGCTTGGCAGCGTAAATACTTGCCCTAATGCCTCTTTATTGTCCAAAAAGCCGTCTTTTTTGCCCTCTGAATTAAAGGGCAATTCTGTTTTTTCAACAGTTAAAGTAAAATCCTCATTGTATAGGGTGTTATGATACATTTTTACGGCGTAGTTTTTTATGAATAAAAAATTTAATTTAAACACGAATTAAGATACAAATTTATCTATTTTCTTCCTAAGAACATCTGAAAACTCATATTTTCTTGACAGTGTCAAGAAAATATGAGGATAATATAAATAAAAATATTTAGTCGGCAAATGTCACAATAAAAATTGACTTATTTTAGGCGTTATACAAAAAATAGCATACCCACTTTTAAAGGATTTTACCCAATAAAACGGGTATTTTATTTTTTGTATAACGCCTTATTTGTAATATTATAATTTTTTTTGAATAAGAAACCACAAATTATTACTGTACCCTACTATTTTTAAATAAGTTGAAAAAATTCATATAAAAGGCAGATTTTTGTGTTACCACACACCATCAACCTACCTTTATATGGAAGATTTCATAATTAATGCTATTTCAGAACATCTGAAAAATACACAAATAGTGTCAAATTTATCGCGTCAAAAGATGCTTGTTCTGACCTTATGCTCCCCGCTGGCAAACTGATCCTGCTCACCTCGAAAGGTTAGACCCTAATACAGTTTACGGTGCTGAATCCGACGTGGATGTTCCAATAGGTACTGAAATTCAAAATGTCAATCACTTTGTCGAGCCTTGGTCAACAGGTATTGGGAAATTTCACTCTATTCGCCCATGGTCAGAGCCCAGCTCGCCCCATGTCTTCCATAATTTACAAACCTAAACCAATGAACGAAGCTGCTCGTTAGGTAGGGTAGGTAGGAGGGCTTACGCCCTCTTTCCCCCCTAAGAACCGTACATGAAAGTTTCCCCTCATACGGCTCAAGCATCTAAAACGCTTAGATTTATGGTAAAAGCGCAGCAATTAAGTTCATTCCCGCTTTTATCGGGATGTGCCATAATTGCCTTTTACAATACTCTTTGTAAGGACGATACACGG
>JAYUQN010000595.1:0-3532 GCA_043756725.1 Saprospiraceae bacterium | reverse complement strand
CTACGACAACGCCTTTAACGGCTCCTGCGAATGGTACAATTATACTCTTAGCGAATGGGTCTTATACCTATACGCCGAATGCGGGTTTTGTCGGTAGCGATGAAATGCGCTATCGGGTTTGTAATACGGCAGGTTTGTGCGATACGGCTTATTTGCGCATTCAAGTGCTTGATTTGCCTTCGGCAACAAGCAATAATGCACCGATTGCTCAAAATGACAATGCTGTTACGACGATGGGAATGGTTGGAACAGGCAATGTATTGAGCAATGATTTTGACCCTAATGCTAATACTTTAACGGTCAATACAACGCCTATGACAAGCCCAACAAATGGTACTTTGGTTTTAAATACAAATGGTACTTATACTTACACGCCGAACAATGGTTTTTTCGGTCAAGATACTTTCCGTTATCAAGTGTGTGATAACGGAACGCCGAGTTTGTGCGCTACGGCTATGGTTGTTTTAAATGTGGTTATTGATAATAATGGCACATCCAACAATGCACCTGCTGCTAATGATGATGCTTTTATGACTTATATCAATACAGCTAAAACAGGCGATTTGAAAGCCAACGATACAGACCCGAATAATCATACTTTGACTTATAACACGACCCCCCTCAGTAATCCTGCTCATGGTACGGTTACGATTAATGCGAATGGTACTTTTACTTATACACCGACAACGGGGTATTTGGGCAGCGACCAATTTAAATACATAGTCTGCGACAATGGGACACCTTCAGCTTGTGATACCGCTATGGCTTTTGTCCAAGTTTATCCTATTCCAAACTTGTCGCCTGTGGTGGCTGAAACACCGCAAACGGTTTCAGAAGACGTGACCCAGACTTTGTGTGTAACCATTACAGACCCTAACGTATTGGATACGCATGCTGTGACGCTGTGTGGCATGACCAATGGCACGGCTACGGCTACGGTTAATAACGCCACGCATCAAGTGTGTGTAACTTATACGCCTAACTTGAATTTCAACGGACAAGATACGGTTTGTGTTATTGTGTGTGATAATGGCACACCGACTTTGTGCGATACGGCGAGAATACCTGTAACGATTTCACCCGTCAATGATAGACCGATTGTAACGATGACTACGCAGCCTACTATGCTTGAAGATGCTACAATCACTGTCTGTGGCACTATCACTGACCCAGATGCGGGTAATACTTTTACTGCTACGCCTTGTGGTGCAGCGCATGGAACGGCTACGACGACTGTGACAGGCACACAAGTTTGTCTTACTTACACACCGACATTAAATTATAATGGAACAGATACTTTGTGTGTGATTCTTTGCGATAATGCGGGTGCTTGCGATACAGTAAAACGAGTGATTACTATTTTACCCGTCAATGATACGCCTGTTGTCAGTGAAACACCTAAAACAGTGAATGAAGATACGCCGATTACGATTTGTCAAACCATTACAGACCCTGACGCAGGTGATACCTTTACGGCAACGGCTTGCGGTGCGGCTCATGGCACTTTGGGTACCCCCTCAGTATCAGGCGGTCAAGTGTGCATTACGTACACACCAACACTGAATTATGTAGGGGCTGATACCGTTTGCGTTATCCTTTGTGACCAAACAGGCGCATGCGATACAGTGAGAACACCTGTATCGGTTTCACCTGTACCTGACCCACCTGTGTTTGCGTTAGCCCCTATTACGGTAGCAGAAGATTCGGTTATTCAAGTCTGTACAACCATTTCAGACCCTGACGCAGGCAGTAGTTTCACTGCTACACCTTGTGGGGCAAGTCATGGTACGGTTTCAACAACCATAACAGGCAACCAAGTCTGTGTCACTTACACGCCCGCTACGAATTTTAATGGAACAGATACACTTTGTGTGATTGTCTGTGATAATACAGGTTTGTGCGATACGGTGAAAACACCTGTAACAATTTTAGCGAGAAACGATGCACCGAGTGTCAGTGAAACCCCTAAAACAGCGACGGAAGATACGCCGCTTACAATTTGTCAAACCATTACCGATGTGGATGCAGGTGACACGTTTACAGCGACCGCTTGTGGCGCGGCTCATGGCACTGTGGGAACCCCCTCAGTAATGGGCAATCAAGTGTGCATAACTTACACGCCTTCAGCGAATTATGTAGGGGCTGATACGGTTTGTGTTATTGTATGTGACCAAGCAGGAGCATGCGATACGGCTAAAATAGCGGTATCTGTTTCACCTGTTCCTGACCCACCTGTCTTTACTTTACCTGTGGTGTCTGTGCCAGAAGATTCGGTTGTTGTTGTTTGTGCGACGATTACCGACCCCGATGCAGGTAGCAGTTTCAGTGCGACGCCTTGTGGCGCAAGTCATGGGACAGTTTCACCGATAATTTCTGGCAATCAAGTTTGTATAACTTATAGACCAAATGCTGATTTTTACGGAACAGATACGATTTGCGTAATTGTGTGTGATAATACAGGTTTATGCGATACGGTGACAACAACAGTTACGACTTCTCCAAGAAATGATGCGCCCGTTGTGATTGATATAAACACAACCGCTCCGAATAACCAATCAACAACTATTTGCGCAGCCATCACAGATGTTGACCCAATGGATAACCATACAGTGACACCTTGTGGCAGCCCGCTTCATGGTTCTGTTATAGCAACCGTTAATAATGTGACGCATGAATTATGTGTTTCATATAGCCCTAATGCAGGTTATATTGGCGCAGATAATGCGTGTTTCATCGTTTGTGATAATGGAAGCCCCAGCAAATGCGACACGATTCAAGTTATTTACAATGTTACAGCGACCAATAGACAGCCTATTGCTTTGAATGATATGAACAATACCATTTCAGGCACACCTGCGTCTGGCAATGTTTTAGGAAATGATAGTGACCCTGATTTCAACGCTTTAACGGTTTCAACAACGCCTTTGGATGCGCCTAATAATGGCTCAGTTGTATTAAATGCCAATGGTTCTTACACCTATTCACCGAATGCGGGATATATTGGAACAGATACAATTGTCTATAAAGTTTGCGATAACGGTGTTCCTTCTATGTGCGATACAGCTATCCTCATTGTTGAAGTGCGCCCGAGCAATATAGATGGCAATCAAAAGCCGATTGCGAATGATGATAATACAACGACACCTGCTAATACAGCCGTGACAGTTGCTGTAAAAGCCAATGACTACGACCCACAAGGAGGCATTTTAGGAGCACCGTCCCTCGTCGGAATGGCGATTAATGGAACGGCTGTTTTAAATCCGAACGGTACAGTCACTTTCACACCTGCCCCGGGTTTCACAGGTATGGCATCTTTTCAATATCAAGTGTGTGATAATGGTGCACCTGCTTTGTGTGATACGGCTTCTGTGAGTGTGAATGTTGTGCCCGATGTAAGTTTGCCCAATATGACACCCGTAGCGGTGAATGATGCGGCATCTACGCCTAAAAATACGACGTTTACTGCCTCTTGTGCTAATAACGATAGCGACCCAAATGCAGGTCAAATTTTGACTTTCACCCGTCAAACCAA
>JAYUQN010000594.1:0-3532 GCA_043756725.1 Saprospiraceae bacterium | reverse complement strand
CTGTTTTTTTTAACAAAAAGCCATTGTTCATTAAGGCTATATTTATAGCAAAAATGGGGGGAACTTTTTTTACCCGTTTGTACAGCCTATGCTAAGGATTTGGACACTGCCACGTCCTTAGCATCTTTCAAAATCCCTAGCATCCTAATTCAAGTTAAAAAAAAATATACATAAAAAAAATATAACAATTTACAGTCAAATTATTGATAACCTTATTTTATATTTGCCCTGTTAATCAATTTCATCATTAAAACAAAACATCGCTATGGAAAAAGGAGATTTGACCTACCGCATCAACGGGTGTGCTATGACCGTTCATAAAAAAATGAATAGAGGATGCCCAGAGTACGTTTATTGTCGAGCTTTAGCAATTGAACTCGGACGCGCTAACATTTTATTTCAACGAGAGGTCTGGTTGCCTATTTATTATGACAATTACAAAATAGCAACCCGCCGTGTTGACTTTTTATGCGAAAACGAAGTAACCATTGAAGTAAAAGCTAAAACGACATTGACAAATGATCATATGTCGCAAGCCTTAAATACGCTTGAACAGCTCAATATCAAATGTGGCTTATTGCTTAATTTTGGCGCACCCGCTTTAGAGTTTAAACATTTATTCAACAATAAGTATGAACCCGATAAAGAAGCAACTGACATAACACCCGAACAAGTAGGTGAACCCAGCAATGAATTATGGGAATTGAGAAATTATTTGCCCGATTGGGTACTTCATAAAATGCAGTTTGATAAACAGAAAAAGAAGGCTGTTTAATTTTTATTTGAATTAAGATAGGAGGATAGTTAGGATATTAGGGATGTGCCCCGCAAATTCAAGTTAAACGCCAAAAGATTTGTATATAAAGGAGAAAGCCCTTACATTTGTCAAAAACTTAGAAAGATGATACAAGCCACATTTACCCTGTCAGGTTCCGAATTTAACAATGAACTTGTTGAGAAAATCAAAGCCTTACTCAAGGAGAGTAGTCAAAATTTTGAGATTTTCATACGTGTTAAAGCCAAAGAATCACCTGAAGACATAAAACGGCGAATAGAAGAAGCCGCTGAAGAATTGGAACGCGGAGAAAACACCGTTTTCTTTACACCTGCCGAATATGAGATACTCACCCAAAATTTATCAAAACGATGAAATCTATCTTATTCAGTGGTAAAGCCTATCAAGAACTCATTGAATGGGCTGAAACCGATTACGACCTATTTGAGAAAATTAGTCAATTACTCAAAGATATTAGCCGTGACCCCTTCAAAGGATTAGGAAAACCTGAACCTTTGAAACACGATTTAAGAGGTTATTGGTCAAGAAGAATTACCCAAGAACACCGCCTTATTTATAAATTGGAAGACAATATTATCAAAGTCATTAGTTTGAAAGGACATTATTAAACCATTCTCCGCCTTCGGGTGGATTTTTTTAACTTGAATTAGGACGCTAAAGATTATTTAGATGACCTAATAGAGGAGTAGGGGAGGGCATTTTAAGAGCGTCTAACTTCCAGTTGTCCTTTTTATCGCTTGGAAGTCCTACCCAAAAATCATAGTACATTATTTCAGTTAAGCAAAAGGAAACAAAAGTTCCACAGGCTTAAAAATAGTAATTATAAAGTTTATTTTGAATAACAATAAAACGATATTGTTATAGATTGATTTGATGGGTTTTATGTAGTAATAATTATAATTAATCTTATGTTAACTGATAAATTTAACAATATGCTTAAATCATTAAAAAAACGGACTTTATGGTAGGAATGCCTATTTTATTCTCCTATTGTCAACAACCGACCGCTCATACTGAGGGGGTATCTAAAAACGACAAAACGACTCAAAAGATGTCTGACACATTATTACGCCACGTTGTCCTGTTCAAATTTAAGGACGGTACGAGCCAAGCCGACATAGAAAAAGTTGAAACAGCTTTTCGGAAACTGCCGAGCCAAATCAAAGAAATTAAGGGCTTTGAATTTGGTCTCAACAATAGTCCTGAAAATCTCAATCAAGGCTTTACACATTGCTTTTTCTTAAGTTTTGACACCGAAGCCGACCGTGCGGTGTATCTCCCCCACCCTGCTCATAAAGCTTTTGGGGCAGTTCTAACACCGCATTTTGACAAGGTTATGCACAAATACTTAGATTTTTTTAAAACTATTACATTAGTTATTTATTGTTTTGTATTCCTTAGCATCCTAATTCAAATAAAAAACTACGCCTTCCACCCATCCTTCAAAGTAACCGTCCGATTGAAAACCAGTTTTTCATCTGTAGAATCCTTATCCACCGCAAAATAACCATGCCGTAAAAACTGAACTCTATCCGTCACTTTCAAATCTTTCACCGAAGGCTCAACATAAATGGTATCCAAAACGTGTAATGAATCGGGATTGATATAGTCCAAAAACGATTTATCTTTATCGCTATCGGGTTCTTCTATAGTAAAAAGACGGTCATATAAGCGACATTCTGCTTTTACAGCATGCGCCACACTCACCCAATGTCCAACACCTTTTACTTTTATGCCCGATTGGTCGTTGCCGCTGCGAGAAGAAGGAATATATTCGCAATGAATCTCCTGTACCCCCCCATCCCTATTTTTAACAGTTTCAACATGTTTCAAGATATAAGCCCCTTTCAAACGGAAATAGCCATCGGTCGTCAAACGATGAAAACCTTTGGGTGGATTTTCCATAAAATCTTCGGCTTCAATCCATACTTCTTTTGAAAAAGGTATGGAGCGTTTGCCAGAGTTTTCATCTTCGGGATTGTTTTCAATATCCATCATTTCCACTTTGCCCTCTTCCCAATTGGTAATCACCACTTTCAAAGGGTTTAAAACAGCCATAACCCGATGCGCCGTTTTATTCAAATTTTCACGCACACAAAACTCTAAAAGCGACACATCAATCACATTATCGCGCTTGGCAATGCCGATGCGGTTCGCAAATTCATGCAAAGCCTCGGGTGTATAACCTCGGCGACGTAAGCCCGAAATAGTGGGCATACGGGGGTCGTCCCAACTATCTACTACTTTTTCTTGAACCAATTGCATCAATTTTCGCTTAGACATAATGGTGTACGTCAAATTCAAACGCGCAAATTCTATTTGACGAGACGGAAAAATTTCAAGGTTTTTAATAATCCAATCATACAAAGGACGATGCACTTCAAATTCCAAAGTACACACCGAATGCGTAATATTTTCAATAGCATCTGAAATGGGGTGTGCATAATCATACATCGGATAAATGCACCATTTATCGCCCGTTTGATGGTGATGTGCATGTTTTATGCGATAAATGACAGGGTCGCGCATGTGCATATTGGGCGACGCCATGTCAATTTTAGCTCGTAAAACCATCGCTCCGTCAGGATATTTACCTGCTTTCATGTCGCTGAAAAGTTGCAAATTTTCAGCAATGGGTCGGTCTCTATGAGGCGAATTAGACCCTACCTGCGTAGGTGTTCCTTTCAAAGCCGCAATTTCTTCTGCGGTAGAAGGGTCAATATAAGCTAAGCCTTT